>JBAUUA010000507.1:0-5359 GCA_049582465.1 Bradyrhizobium sp.
GGGCTGGATGGGCGGCGCGCCTCCCGGCACCGGCGGGTTCGGCCGCTTCGCGCTGAAGGCGCGCGCTAATGTCGTGGGACCCTCGATCGCCCTCACCAACGTCAACGTCGAACTCGACGGCAACGTCGCAGAGGGCGTCATGACCTACGCCAACAATGGCCGCCAGACGCTGCAGGCGACGCTCGCCGCCGGCAACCTCGACTTCACGCCCTATATCTCCACTTTCCGCCTGCTCGCCAGCGGCGCGCGCGACTGGAACCGACAGGCATTCGACCTCGCGGCGCTGTCTTCGACCGACCTCGACATGCGCCTGTCGGCGGCGCGGGTAACGATCGGCCCGACACGGCTCGGCCGCACCGCGTTCGGCGCGAACTTGCGCGGCGGCGCGCTGGCGCTCTCCGTCGGCGAGGCGCAGGTCTATGGCGGCATCGCCAGGGGCTCGTTCGGCATCGCGCGCTCTGATGCGATCGCCGACGTCAAGGCGCAGTTCCAGTTCACCGACGTCGATCTGCAGGCCTGCGCCAGCGAATTGTTCGGGGTGACGAAACTGTCGGGCCGCGGCAATCTCAACGTCTCGCTGGTGGCCTCGGGCTCGAGCCCGTTCGGGCTGGCGTCATCGCTCGACGGCACCGCGTCCCTGACCGGTCATGACGGCGCGATCTCGGGCTTCAATGTCGAACAACTGCTGAAGCGGCTGGAGCGCCGCCCCTTGTCCGGCGGCGGCAATTTCCGCTCCGGCTCGACGCCCTACGACAAGCTGACGATCGCGGTGAAATTCGCCGACGGCATCGCCACCGCCGAGGATATCCGTGTCGAAGGTCCGGCCGCGCACCTCACCTTGACCGGCACCGCCTCGGTGCCGACGCGCGAATACGACATGAAAGGCGTGGCCAGCCTGAATGCGCCCCCGGGCGGCGCGCCCGGCTTCGAACTGCCGTTCGTCGTGCAGGGGCCGTGGGACGATCCCCTGATCTTTCCCGATCCGGAAAGCCTGATCCGCCGCTCGCCGGCCTCGGCGCCTTTGCTCGACGCGGTCAAGGATCGCAAGACCCGCGATGCCGTGAAGTCGGTGCTGGAGCGCTTGACCGGCGGCGGCGCGAAGCCGGCGACGCCGGACGCGGCGACAGCAGCGCCGGCGAGTGCGCCGGTGGCGGCAGGCGACGGCAAGACCAACTGAGATTTGCCCTTTTTGCGAACGCGCCATGCGCACGAGCCGCTCGCTCGTGGCCTCCGTTTGAGCTTGCCGCCTTTTTGACGCTGTTGGACCCTAAGGCAGCCTGGAACGATGGGTTGGGGACGCCGGCATTCGATCGATAAGCCGGGCGCGGTTCGAGGGGACGATAGCGGCATGCGGACAGTGTCGGAACGTGCGTGGCTTGGAAAACCCTGGTTTCATCTTCTCGCCCTTGGCGCCATTTCGCTGCTGATCGGCGGTGCGGCATACGCGCAAAATCTCGACCAGGGCAAATCGCCCGCCAAGCTGTTTGCGGACAGTTGCGCGACGTGCCACCACAGCCCGCGCGGCCTTACCAAGGGCCGCTTTCGCCTGACGCTCTTCATGTTCCTGCAGGACCACTACTCGAGCAATTCCAGTTCCGCCTGGGCGCTCTCCTCGTATCTGGAATCAGTCGATAGCGCACAGCACGGCCGGTCTCGAGGCGCGAAGCCGGCGCCTGTTACTACCCGCTCCTCACGGTCCGCGATCCGCCCGCCCGGATCGGTGCCGGGGCATTAGCCTGGCGAGGCGCCGTAACGATGGGACTTCCCTATCGTCAAAGCACTTTTGCCCTGACGAACAGCGTGCGCACCGCGTTGGTCGCGGGCACGGCCAGCATCGCGTCATCGGCGGCACCCTCGAGCCGGCTGACGGCGTCGGCATGCAGCGAGCGGAATTCCATCCACTCGACCGAACTGAGATTGGTCAGGAATCGATAGGCCTCGCCGACGGTCGCGATCGATACGGCCTTGCCATTCAGCTTGATCTTGAATGTCGTTCGCAGCGGCGTTTCGCAGCTGGACGCATCGCTCATGACGGCGTGTTGGAGTGCTGAGCGGCCAGCGTCGAGTTGCTCAGGCTCGGGACGACGACGAGGCGATTGAACTGTCCGTCGTTGAAGGCCTTGAGGAATCGATCGTAGTCCCTGATCGAGACACAGCCGTTCGAATCGCCATCAGGGCCGAGCATGTAGCTGTGCGTGAGCAGCCCGGAACGCCCGTTGGTGCTGGTGCCCTCGGCGGGGATCATGCGCAACGCCTGCACGCCGTGAAACAGATGTTCGCGCGGCTTCAGCTCATAGATGGCCGGCGGCGTCGCACCGGCCATCCGCACGCTGACGTGCTCAGGATCGTCCTTCAGGCTGCCCATTCCCGAGTGCGCCTCCAGGCTCAGACCGCTCGGCAGGTAAACCGCATGCGCCGAGATGTCGTAAACCGCGGTGAGGCTGTCGTAGCCGAGCGCCGCCAGATCCGGTCCCTGACGAAACAGCCCGCCGTCCGGCGCGAGCGAGGCTAGTTTCACGTTCCCCGGCAGCAGGTCGGACAGTTTTTGCAGCAGCGTGCGATCGTCGGACCGGGGAGCGTTGTCGGCCTGGGCCGCGACCGATCCGGGCCGGGCTTCCAGGTCTGCGATAGCGGGACGGGCCCTTGGCAAGGGAATGCCGGTCGAAGCCGACGGCTTGCTCTCGTCAGTCTTGTTGCTCTCTTCGAGCTTGCTCTCGTCGGCCCTGCTTTCATCGCGCCTGCTCGCGTCGATCGTACCGGCGTCGAGGCTGGCCTGTTCGACGAAGCCGGTGCGCCAGTCCGGGGACATCAACTGGCGGGCAAGCGTGTCCTTGGCGAGACGCACCTTGAATTCGACGGCGGGCGAGCCCGACATCGAGAGCGAAGAAAAGCGTTCATTGAAGGAGATCGGATCCGGGCCGCGTGGCAAAGCCGCCGATGCGAGCGCGGTGGTTTGATCGGAATCGGAAATCCATGCAGCCGCGCCGAGTGCCAGAGCGACGGCTGCAAGAACCAGCGCAGCCGTATCGGACCGCCTCATGCGGCGGCGCGGCAACAGCCCCTCAGCTATCGCGGCATCGAAAGCCATCAAATCCCCAAAGCCAATACCCCCGATTTCACCTCGTGGGTCAGCCCCCCGCGAGGATTCGTCGACCGGCCGAACCTAATATGAGAGCCGAAACTGCGGCATAATCGAGACAAAGCACAATTTCGGATCCTGTCCAATGGTCGGATCGCCCGCGCCCTCCTGCGCACCCGACAAGACATGGAGCCGGATTCAAGCCGGGTGGCAGAGGTGCCGGTTGCCAGGTCTGGTCCGTCCTGGACCGCCCCACGCCGTCGTCACCGGCCGAAGACCGCGTCCGCCCCGCCCCGCAAAGGCACCCCTCGCACACATATTTTTGTCGCGAAGGCCGCTGATTCTATGACAGAATTACCACAGTCCGATGTCGGTTCGGTTACGCGCGGAGCGGTCAATGAGTTTGGAATGGCGGGCACGGTCGAGCTCCCTGTCCTGGTCAAATCCCGTGGCCTGGTGGTGGGCCATGTTGACCGTCGTCAGCGGCGCGAACATCGCGTTCTGGCTGGTGCTGTACCGCCAGCTCCACGAACAGCCGGCCGGCGGCCTTGGCAGCACCTCCGACATCGAGCTCATGCTCCTGCTCTGTGCGGCCTATGTTTTTGGCTGCGCCTTCAGGTCGTTCCTGCCCCGGGCGGATGTGCAGCGGATCTGCCTGTTCGACCATTGGCTGTCGAGCGTCGTGGTCGGCCGGTCTGTGGCGACCGTCGCCGAGATCTGCTTCGCGGCGCAGTGGGCGATCATCCTGCATCAGCTCGGCACCATGACGGGGGCGGACACCACCTTGAACGCCGCCTGGGTGATCGTGCCGTTGATCCTGATCGCGGAATGCTTCTCATGGTATGCGGTGCTGACCACCCATTATCTGGGCAACGCCATCGAGAACTCGATATGGGCGGTTGCCTTCTTCATCGTCGGGGTTGGCCTTTGCCGGCTGCTGCCGGAGTTCGACGGCGAGGCCCGCGCGGTGCTCGTTGTCGCGATCACGGGGATTGCAGGCTATCTGGCGTTTCTCATGACCATCGACGTGCCGATGTATCTGAGCCGGTGGCGGGCCGGGATGGCCGATGGCAGCAAGCGTCTGCGACCTCTCGAGGGTCTGCGTGACGTGAGCACGCGCTGGATCGTGACGCACGACCTTGCCGAGTGGAAAGACGAGATTGTCTGGATGTCGCTCTATTTCAGTGCGGCGGTCTGGGCCAGCCTCGCGCTGTGCGTTTGCTATTCGCTCGAGGATCAAGTCCCGCGCGACCAATCCACCGTCGCCCGGCTCGAAAATGGCCACACGCTTCCAGGCGCCAACACCCTGCTTCGCTAGGCGGGGATAAGGCCGGGTTCCCGGAGCGCCCTGCCAAGCGGCCTCAACCTCTCCATCGTACTGCCTTGCTTTGGTCAAACCGCGGTGAAGTCTGGGGCAGGAATGACGTTCACCCCACGGAATCCGCCGGCTGCGGCGGCGATGCCGTGACGTTGGACCGAGTAGGGAGTCGCCCCATGCAGACCGCGCCGAACCCGAAACCAACCGACGACCCGCACGATGCCCTCGTGGTCGCGCCCGGCGTCGCCGTGATGGTGCCCACGGATGAAGAGCTGTCGAAGCTGGCGCGCAGCCTGCGCCATCCTCCTTATCCGCAAGCCCCCGCCGAGTCCGACCTTCCCCCGGCCGCAACCATTCCACCGGTCGATACGACGTTTCGCCCCGCCGCCGTCGGCGATGTGAGGATGCCGGGTCAGCCGCCGACGACGGGCGGAAAGGCGGCACGCGCCCTCGCGGCCGCGTTGGTGGTGGCAGCGTGCACGGGCGGCGCCTCGATTGTCTGGCAGTCCTATGGCGACGCGGCCGAGGCCATGATCACACGGTGGGCGCCGCAGCGCGTCCTCGCCCTTCTGCCGCTGGAAAAGCCGGCGCAGGCCGCGCAACAGCCGGCCGCGCCTGCCGTCGAGCCAACCGCAGGGAACGCCGAGCCTGTGCCGGCAGAAACCGCGGCCGAGAACACCGCGCAAGGTGTGGCACCGGCTGCCGCCGCTCCGGCGGCCGATGCGCCGCAATCGCAGGGTTCGATGGCAAACGAACTTGCGAGCGCGCGGCAGGAGATCGAGCAGCTCAAGGCCACCATTGAGGACCTCAAGGCCAGCCAGCAGCAAATGTCCCGCGACATGGCCAAGGCTTCCGACACCAAGGTTTCGCCAGAAGTCAGGGCGTCCGAGGCCCGGATGTCGGAGGGCAGACCCTCCGAACTGCGGCCGAAGACGCCGGCGCATCCGCCGCGGACGGCCGCC
>JBAUUA010000508.1:0-2477 GCA_049582465.1 Bradyrhizobium sp.
TGGACGTTGGCGATCATGGCGCCGAGCGCGAACTGCCACTCGAACCGGAACCAGAGATAGATCAGGATCGAAAGGATCGCGAGCATCAGGCCGAGCATGCCATAGGCCAGCAATTCGCCGGAAACGCGCGGTCCCACCACCTCGACGCGACGATAGTCGACGGAGTCGCCGAGCGCGCCGCGGACTTTCTGCACGGCCTCCTGCTGGGCGGCGTCGCCGCCCGGCTGTTCGGCGACCCTGATCAGGACTTCGTCGGGCCCGCCGAACTGCTGTAGCTGGATATCGCCGAGTCCGAGGCCGCCGAGGGTCGCCCGCATCGCGGCGATGTCAACGGTGCCCGACTTGGCCCGGAGTTCCATCAGCGTGCCGCCCTTGAAGTCGATGCCGAAGTTCAGCCCGTGGGTGAAGAACAGCGTGATCGCGACAATCGAGAGCACCGCCGAGATGGGAAAACTGACGCGGCGGAAGCGGGTGAAATCGAAATGCGTATTGTCGGGCACGATACGCAGCGACGGCAACCAGCCGAAGATGCTGACTACCGTCAGCACGGCGATGAGAATGCCCAGTCCGATCAGAACCAAATGTGTCACAGCCGGCTCCGCATAATCAAATCGGCACGCTGTGCGGCCGCTTCCACCGCACCCAGCTCGCCACGATCAGGCGGGTCAGGGTAAAGGCGGTGAACACCGTGGTGATGATGCCGATGCCAAGCGTCACGGCGAAGCCGCGCACCGGGCCGGTGCCGATATAGAACAGCACGGCGGCGGCGATGAAGGTGGTGATGTTGGAATCCAGGATCGTCGACAGCGCGCGCTTGAAGCCGGCGTCGATCGCCGAAATCGCGTTACGCCCGCCGCGCAATTCCTCGCGGATGCGCTCGTAGATCAGCACGTTGGAGTCGACCGCGATGCCGACCGTCAGCACGATGCCGGCGATGCCGGGCAAGGTCAGCGTCGCGTTCAAAAGCGACAGCACGCCGAAGATCATCGCGACGTTGATGGCGACCGCGATGTTGGCGAACACGCCGAACAGCCGGTAGGTCAAGAGCATGAACACGATGACCAGGATCGAGCCCACATAGGCAGCGAGTTCGCCCTTCTCGATCGAATCCTGACCGAGCCCGGGGCCCACGGTGCGCTCCTCGATCACCGTCAGCGGCGCCGGCAGCGCGCCGGCGCGCAAGAGGATCGCCAGATCGTTGGCCTGCTGCACGGTGAAATTGCCGGAGATCTGCCCGGAACCGCCGGTGATCGGCTCGCGGATCACGGGGGCGGAAATCACCTCATTGTCGAGCACGATCGCAAACGGCTGCCCGACATTCTCGGACGTCGCCTGCGCGAATTTGCGCGAACCGGAGGTGTTGAAGCGGAAGCTGACAATCGGCTCGCCCGAACGCTGGTCGAAGCCGGGCTGCGCATCCGTCAGGTCGCCGCCGGAGACCAGAACCTGCTTCTTGATGACATAAGGTATCTTCGGCGACGTCGAGCTCATCAGCACTTCGGAATCGGGCGGCACCCTGCCCGCCTGGGCCTGATCCGGCGGCACGGTCGGATCGACCATGCGAAACTCCATCTTGGCGGTCTTGCCCAAGAGTTCCTTCAGGCGGGTCGGGTCCTGCAGCCCCGGCACCTGGACCAGGATACGGTCAGCGCCCTGCCGCTGGATCACCGGTTCGACCGTGCCGAGCTGGTTGATGCGGCGCTCGACGATCTGGATCGATTGTTCGATGGTCTGCCGGATGCGCTCGGTGATGGCCGCCTGCGGGACCGCCAGGCGGATCAGGCCACCGCCGGCGTCGCTGACTTCGACACTGCGCTGGCCGCTCGAACCGAGCAGCCCGCCAAGTGGCTGCGAAAGCTCGCGCAGTTTGGTCAGCGCGGTCTGCAGATCGGTGTCCTTGACACGGACCTCGACGCTATCGGGACGCGAGGCGAGGCCGGTATAGCCGATCCTGGCCTCGCGCAGCGTGCGGCGCACGTCGTCGCGGACCTGGTCGAGCTTCTCTTTCTTGACGTAGTTGGAATCGACCTCGAGCAGCAGATAGGAGCCGCCCTGCAGGTCGAGGCCGAGCACCAGCCGCCGTTGCGCCCATGCCGGCCAGCCCTTGACGGTCGCCTCGGGGAAGAAATTGGGGACGGCGCAAAGGCACACCACCAGCGCCGTGAGGATGATCGCCAGCGCCTTCCACCGCGTGAAATACAACATCGAGTTGACCTGTCAGATTCAGGAGAATGCGGCGCCTTCAGAAAGCTAGCTCGCGGACGTCTCGTCCTTGGCGGACTCGCTCTTGTCCTTCGCCGGCTCGCCCTTGGCGCGCACGCCCGAAATCATCTGCCGCATTTGCCGCACCCTGACGCCATCCGAGATTTCGAATTCGATCTGGTCGTCATCGACCACCTTCGTGACCTTGCCGACGAGGCCGCCCGTCGTCACCACCGTGTCGCCACGGCGGATGTTCTTCACGAGTTCGGCATGGT
>JBAUUA010000509.1:0-3298 GCA_049582465.1 Bradyrhizobium sp.
GGCGAGGATGATATCGGCCGGCCGGCCGAGATAACCCTGGTCGCCTTCGAGCCAGCCGGATGCAAATATATCCTGCTTGGGATTCTTGCCATCCGGACCGACGGTGACACGCACGATGCGCGCGCCCTGATATTTATGCCGGTTCCACGAACCGTGTTCGGCGATCAGGATGTTGTTCTTGTACTCGGCGGGGAATTGATCGCCGGTATAGAACTTCATACCGAGCGGAGCCACGTGCGCGCCGAGATTGAGCACCGGCGGGGTGAACTCCGAACATTTGTGACCCATGGCAAACTTCGGATCGGGGAGGTTGCCCTGGTGGCAATAGGGATAGCCGAAGTGCTCGCCCATTTTCGAGATCATGTTGAGCTTGTCGCTCGGCAGATCGTCGCTGACCCAGTCACGGGCATTTTCCGTGAACCAGTATTTGCCGCTGCGCGGATCGACGTCGCCGCCGACGCTATTGCGGACGCCGAGCGCCACCAGTTGGGCGTTGCCGGTCTTGGGATCGACGCGGCGGATCTGCGCGACGCTGGTCGGCGGAATGCCGATGTTGAAGGGAGGTCCGAACGGAATGTAGAACCAGCCATCCTTGTCGGCGGCGAGGTATTTCCAGCCATGCGCCGCGTAGGAGGGCATGTCGTCATAGACCACCTTGCCGGAGCCGAGATTGTCGAGATTGGCTTCGGCGTTCTCGTATTTGATCAGCTTGTCGGTGGCGATCACGTAAAGCGCGCCATCCCTGAAGGCCAGCCCGGTCGGCATGTTGAGGCCCTTGAGAATGGTCTTGACCTCTTTCTTGCCGCCATTGTCCTTGATGGCGTAGACGTTGCCGAGGCCGAAGGAGCCGACGAACAGCGTTCCCTTGTCGCCCCAGGCCATCTGCCGCGCGGCCAGCACGCCCGGCGCGTAGACTTCGATCTTGAAGCCCGGCGGCAGTTTGATCTTTTTCATCATCGCCGCGAGTTCGGCTTCCGATGCGCCGGTCGGCGGACCCGAGGGCGGCGCGAGGCCCTTCTGGGCTTCGGTCTCGTCGCCGAGGAACCAGTCATCCGGCGGATGGGTCCAGAATTCCTTGGTCCCGGATTGATAGCTATGGAGCGGTTTTTGCTGTGCGTTGGCCTGGCTGGCCCCCGCGACAACGACGACCGCTGCGAGCGCAAGAATGGATCGATTGAAGGCCGATTTCATCGCGTCACTCCCCTATGCAGCCAAGCGGCTGCCTCTGTTACTTATTTTCAACGCCCCTTGAGAGACGCCAATTTGGTCTGTTGTGAGGTGGTCCAGACGGAGGAATGCTATCACATCCGTTGCGACTGAGAAGCGTTGCGATGGACGCAGGCGAGGCTTGGAGCCGTTGAGAAGAAATTTCTTCGAGCAGGTTTTACTTGAAGCGATTTTGCCTTCGGTTGGGTTGCGCTGCGGTATTGGTCGCAGCCACCTGCGCGTCGCTGACATCGGAGTTTAAAAAATATCGGCTTGCATAAAGGCTCTTGCACCGACGAGGCGCTCGAAAAACCTCGCCTGGCTTTGCCGTTACATCGCAATCAACTATCAGATGCGTCTGATCCGGATCCCGCAGCAATCCGCCCAAAACGAAAAGCCCGCTTGTCAGCGGGCCTTCGTCAAACTCTGCCAAACCTGAAAAAATCTGGAGCGGGCGAAGGGGCTCGAACCCTCGACCCCGACCTTGGCAAGGTCGTGCTCTACCACTGAGCTACACCCGCATCCGATAGATTGGCGGCGCGCGCGCCGGCAACGGGCAGAGCTATGCCAAATGCCGCCCGCGAATGCAACAGTCGACGCAGGCTCCCGATGGCCTATCGATCGCCCGAATCAGTCCGAAAGGAACCGATATGGCCGCTAAACCCCGGTTTCTGCGTGTTCCGCGGGGAACCCGGCCGGGCGGGCCAGGGTGGCACGCAGCGATTCGAGCTATTTTGCGAACCAGCTGCGGAGCGTCCCGGTCAGTTCATCGCGGCGGTCGGGCTCGCAATCGAAAGTCGCCCACCATTCGATGAAGGCCCGGTCGCCATCCACCACGGGAGTAACCCGCAAAGTGGCCCGAAAATCGGTCATCGGCAGCGACGGCGGGCCGCAGAATTCGTAAGTCTGCGACCGCTCGACGTCGGATTGCGCCAGCAGGCGCTGCCGGATCCGCCGGCCCTGGTAGAGCACACTCCTGACAGCGCCCACGGTGTCCCCACTCTTGCCATCCTCGATCCGGCTCTCGCCGGCACCACCGACCCAGACCGGATAGTTGTTGAAATCACGAACGATTTTCCAGACTTCGGCCGCGGACTGCTCGAATACGGTGCTGTAGCAGGCCTTTGCCATCTCGCTATTCCTTTGCTGGGGACCCGATCGCCAGGGATCATGGGCGGGCAAAGCCGGGCGGACCACCCGATATCCGAGGCCGTCGCCGTCCCCCGAACCGATTGAAATTTCCCCGCAAACCGCCATCTGGGTGAGAAGATTTCTGAACCGCCCCGGCGGGCGTGCTAGAACCGCCCGCTATCCTTTAAGACATCAGGCGAGGATTCCCGTGACGATAGTAGAGCAGGGCAGCGGACCGACGCCCGAACTGATCAAGGAAACGACCACCCAGGCCTTCGTGAAGGACGTCATCGAGGAATCGAAGCGCCAGCCGGTGCTGATCGATTTCTGGGCGGAGTGGTGCGGCCCCTGCCGCCAGTTGACGCCGATCCTGGAAAAGGTGGTCCGCGCCGCCAAGGGCAAGGTCAAGCTGGTCAAGATGAACATCGACGAACATCCGCAGATCCCCGGCCAGATGGGAATCCAGTCGATCCCGGCCGTGATCGCCTTTGTCGACGGCCGGCCGGCGGACGGCTTCATGGGAGCGGTGCCGGAGAGCCAGGTCACCGCCTTCATCGACAAGCTGACCGCAGGCATGCCGGGCGAGCCCAATACCGCGGAAATCCTCAAAGAGGCGGAAGCTGTTCTGGCCGAGGGCGATCCCGCCACCGCCGCGCAGATCTATGCCGAGGTGCTGGCAACCGACGCCACCAATATCGCGGCGCTCGCGGGACTGGCGAAATGCTACGTGGCGACCGGCGCCATCGAACAGGCCACGCAGACGCTGGCCATGGTGCCGGAGTCCAAACGCAACGATGCGGCGGTCAAGGCGGTGCAGGCCTCGCTCGATCTCGCCGAGCAGGCCAAGTCGGTGGGCCCGGTCACCGAGCTGGAACAGAAAGTCGCCGCAAACCCGCTCGATCATCAGGCGCGATTCGATCTCGCGACCGCGCTCAATGCCTCCGGCAAGCGGGCTGAAGCC
>JBAUUA010000510.1:0-3226 GCA_049582465.1 Bradyrhizobium sp.
GCGCGGACTTCTCCTATGTGACATACCGCCGACGAAAGTCGCATTAACTCCATTTGGCAATCTTTACATTGACAATTTGCCGCTCAGGCATAGCTGCTTCGAGCCAGAAGCTTGCGTTGTAAGGGCCCGGGCGGTCCCCTATAAAGCCTGCAGAAATTGCGAGGCCGGGCATCCGCCCATGGGCCCCGGAGGAGACCAGTCGATGCCGTGGAAGAATCAAGGCGGAGGCCCATGGGGCTCGGGTCCGAAAGGACCGTGGGGTTCCGGCCCGCAGCCGGTGGGGCCGAGGCCGCCCGATCTTGAGGACCTTCTGCGCCGCGCCCAGGACCGGCTGCAGCAGTTGCTGCCCGGCGGTTATTTCAGCGGCATCGGCGTCGTGCTGGTGCTGCTCGTCGCGGCCGTGATCTGGGGATTGTCCGGATTCTATCGCGTGCAGTCCGAAGAGCTCGGCATCGTGCTGCGCTTCGGCAAGTATGTGCGCGACGCCCAGCCCGGCCTGAACTATCATTTGCCGTATCCGATCGAGACCGTGCTGCTGCCGAAGGCGCTGCGCGTCTCCACCATCTCGATCGGCATGACGTTGATCGACGATCCCGCCCGCCGCGGCAGGACCATGCGCGACGTGCCGGAAGAGAGCCTGATGCTCACCGGCGACGAGAACATCGTCGATGTGGATTTCACCGTGCTGTGGCGCATCAAGCCGAAAGGCGCCGCCGAATATCTGTTCAACATCCAGAATCCCGAAGGCACCGTGAAGGCAGTCGCCGAGAGCGCGATGCGCGAGGCCGTCGGCAAAGCCAACATCCAGCCGATCCTGACCGGCGCCCGCACCACCACCGAGCAGAACGTGCAGGAACTGATGCAGAAGACGCTCGACAATTACGGCTCGGGCATCCTGGTGCAGCAGGTGCAGATGCAGAAGGTCGATCCGCCGGCGCAGGTGATCGATTCATTCCGCGACGTGCAGGCGGCGCGCGCCGATCTCGAGCGCTTGCAGAACGAAGCACAGACCTACGCCAACCGCGTCGTTCCCGACGCCAAGGGACGCGCGGCGCAGATCCTGCAGGCCGCCGAGGGCTACAAGCAGCAGGCGGTCGCCGAAGCCAAGGGCCAGAGCGCGCGCTTCCTCAAGGTCTACGACGAATACAAGAAGGCGCCTGACGTGACGCGGGAACGCATCTATCTGGAAACGATGGAGCGCATTTTCGGCGGCTCCGAGAAGCTGATCTACGACGGCGGCGGCTCGTCGTCGCAGGGCGTGGTGCCGTATTTGCCCCTCAACGAACTGACGCCGCGGCGTCCGCCGGCGGCGACAACCGGCCAGCCGCAACAGCAGAGCGGAGCCACCCGATGAGATCCCCGGTCACAGGCATCGTTGCGCTGATTCTGCTGCTCGCGGTCATCATCGCCGCTTACGGTTCGGTCTTCACCGTCGATATGACCGAACAGGCGCTGGTGGTGCGGCTCGGCAAGCCGGTCGACGTCGTCACCGAGCCGGGGCTGCATTTCAAGGCGCCGTTCATCGACACCGTGATCGACGTCGACAAGCGGATCCTCGATCTCGAAAATCCGTCGCAGGAAGTGATCGCCTCGGACCAGAAGCGGCTCGTGGTCGACGCCTTCGCGCGCTATCGCATCAAGGACGCGCTGCATTTCTACCAGAGCGTCGGCTCGATCCAGGCTGCCAACATCCAGCTGACGACGCTGTTGAACGCCTCGTTGCGCCGGGTGCTCGGTGAGGTCACCTTCATCCAGGTGGTGCGCGACGAGCGCGAAGCCCTGATGCAGCGGATCCGCGACCAGCTCGACAAGGAAGCCGGCGGCTACGGTATCCAGGTGGTCGACGTGCGGATCAGGCGTGCCGATCTGCCCGAGCAGAACAGCCAGGCGGTCTATCAGCGGATGCAGACCGAGCGGCAGCGCGAAGCCGCCGAGTTCCGGGCGCAGGGCGGACAGAAGGCGCAAGAGATCCGCTCCAACGCCGACCGCGAAGCCACCGTCATCATCGCCGAAGCCAATTCGACCGGCGAACGGGTGCGCGGCGAGGGCGATGGCGAGCGCAACCGGCTGTTCGCCGAAGCCTATGGCAAGGATCCGGATTTCTTCGCCTTCTATCGTTCGATGACGGCGTATGAGAACGGGCTGAAGAGCAGCGATACCCGCTTCCTGCTGAGGCCGGATTCCGACTTCTTCAAGTTCTTCGGCGGCTCTTCCGGCAAACCGCCAGCGGGAGCGGCGGCTGCCGTTGCGCCACCGGCTGCGGCATCGCCCGCTCCGGCGGCGGCGCCCAAACCGTAGGACCGGACAGGCGGCGCCACGAAGCTTTCGCCTTCTGTTACAAGTAAAAACAACATCAAACGGGAGGTTCCAGTCCGATGAGGTCCATAGCGTTCGCCGACTTCCTCATCGGTGTGGGCATTCTGTTTGTGCTTGAAGGGCTGATGTTTGCGGCAAGCCCGGCCTGGATGCGGCGGGCCATGAAGAGCGCGCTGGCAACGCCGGACAACATCCTGCGTGCCGTCGGCATCGGATCGGCGGTCGTCGGCTTGATCCTGATCTGGGTAGTCCGGCACTAGCTTTCCGGAAATCCCGAGGTTCCGGCTTCGGCGCGCCGCGTGCGCCCCCGGAAAAGGCGAACGGTATCAACGCCGTCGTGAGGCACCGCGTCCGCTTTTTGCCGTATTCGGCGACGCTTATGTCGGCGGAATGTCCGGCTCAAATGCTTGCGCCGCAACCCCGTTCGGGCGCACTGTGGACTTCAAATTCCGTCCCGATTTTTTAGGAGAGAGAGCTGATATGACCGGTGCGATTCCAGCCCTGAGCCATCGCCTGCGTCCCGTACTGGCCGCGATCTGCCTTGGCGCCGCCGGCGTCCTGGTGTCCGCGCCGGTCCTGTCGGTGCCGGCCTTGGCGCGCGGCCCCGACGGCATCGCCGACGTGGCCGAGAAGGTGATCGATGCGGTGGTCAACATCTCGACCTCGCAGACCGTCGAGGCCAAGGGCGGCGGGGCGGAGGGCAGGGGCGCGATGCCGCAACTGCCGCCGGGTTCGCCGTTCGAGGAATTCTTCGACGACTTCTTCAAGAACCGCAGGGGCGGTCAGGGCGGCAAGGGCGGCGACCTGCAGCCGCACAAGACCAACTCGCTCGGCTCCGGCTTCATCGTCGATACCTCCGGCGTCGTCGTGACCAACAATCACGTCATCGCGGATGCCGACGAGATCAGCG
>JBAUUA010000511.1:0-1955 GCA_049582465.1 Bradyrhizobium sp.
TTGAAAACGAGCCGATATGGATGACGCCGCCGTTCTTGCTCATGGCGTACAGCGCCGGCGGTCGCTTGCCGTCCCAGATCAGGTCGGCATAGCAATCGTCCTCGAAGATCGGCACGCCATATTGCTCGGAGAGCTTGAGGAGCTCGGCGCGGCGCGCCTCGGGCATGATGGTCCCGGTCGGGTTCTGCACCGTCGGGATGGTGTAGATGTATTTTGGAGTGATGCCGCGCCGCTTGAGATCGGCGAGCGCCTCGGCCAGCGCGTCCATTCGCATGCCGTCCTGGTCGAGCGGAATGCCGACCGCATGGACGCCGAGCCGGGTCAGCCGGTTCAGCGCGCCCTGATAGGTATCGCGCTCGATGATCACGGTATCGCCGCGGGCGAGCAGCGTCGCGTTGACGAGATCGAGCGCCTGCAGCGAGCCGGAGACGATCAGGATGTCGTCGGCGACACAGTCGATGCCGGCGTCGCGCTTGAGTTTTTTGGTGAGGAATTCGCGCAAGGGGCGGTAACCCTGCGGGCCGCTGGCAAGCCCGTAGGTGGCGAGCATCCTGCCCTCGCGCAGGAGCACGGCGTTGACGGCGTCGATCAGGCCGTCGACCGGCACCCCGTCGGGATCGTTGTTGCCGCCGACAAAACTGTATTTCGCAAGGCCCGTCCACTTCGCCGCCGGCGCGGGCAACCCCGCGGGCAGCAGTGGCGCGAAGTCGAAGGTCGCTGAGGTCATGGACGTCATCCCCGTTTGATTTTCTTGTTAGAGAATCGGAAGCCGCGGGTTCGACCCGCGGGCGTCATTTCTTGCTGACGATCTTCAAAGACCGCCCCTGGGTCGTAAACGCGTAATGTCCGGCGCCGAGACTGCCGACCATCAGCGCCTCGATCACGGGTTCGGCGATCTCGCCGGTGGCGGCCCAGTCCACCACGAAATTGGCGCCAGTGCCGCCGCGTATGTCGGTGGTCGGGACAAACACTTCGACGGTCGAGAACGGTTTCAACGCCACTGGGGTCTTGAGGTAACTTTCCACCAGCTTGCCCGTCGTGTCGAAATAGGCGATCCGCCACAACACCAGCGGCCGTGTTTCCGATGCATTGTGCACGCTCAGTGTTACCGAGAAATCGGCGCGGGCCTTGCCCTGGCTCATCGACACGCTCGAATAGACCGGAACATAAAACGTACCGGATACGTCGAGGCTTTCGGAGGGCATCGCGGTCAGGGAACTCGCGAAGGCCTGCTCGATGCTGGCGGCCGGCTCGGCCAGCGCGGCGGGCGCGCGGGCGGTAGACAGCAGCGCCAGCAAGACGAGGAGGCCGCACCCCGTGCGGATGTGACACATTGCTCGTTTGACCCTAGCGGCGGCGCCCTTAGGCTCTCGCGAGGAGACGTTTTCAATTATGCACGAACTCATTGGCGATATCACTTTATGCATCCTGTTCGCATGGGTGCTTGGGCTTCTGGCCCATTTTTTCCGGCAGCCGCTGATCTTGGCCTACCTTATCGCCGGGTTCCTGATTGGTCCATTCGGCATGGGATGGGTCAAGTCGCAGGATTCGATCAGCATCATCTCCGAACTCGGCCTGATCTTCATGCTGTTCATGATCGGGCTGGAAATCGACATGAAGAAGATCGTGCGCGCCGGCCGGGTGATCCTGTTGATGCGCCGCCGGCGGGAGAATTTTGACCTCCATCCGGCCGTCGTGCCGCGGGAGCCGTTCTGGCCTGCGTAATGGCGCTGGCGCGGAGACGTGAGTCCGGCTAATGCTCCCGGCAGAAAAAGCGAGACCTTGAATAAGATGCCAGATCCGATCCAGGAAGTTCTGCAAGCCTTTGCCCACGGCGAACTCGTCGTCGTCACCGATGACGAAGACCGCGAGGGCGAGGGCGATCTGATTGTCGCAGCGTCGCTGTGCACCGCGGAAAAGATGGCGTTCATCATCCGCCATACCTCGGGCATCGT
>JBAUUA010000512.1:0-3062 GCA_049582465.1 Bradyrhizobium sp.
GTGGCGACAAACAGCGCGCGTTGGCCCGTGTCGGTCCTCCCAACGTCATCGAGGATCTGCTGCCGATCGGCTATGTCCTGCAGGCTCGCGAGGCGCTCGACGCCCTCAACGGTAAGCTACCCAGGCAGTTGCGGATTTTCGCGGATTCGCAGATCGCCTCGGTCACCGCTGCACTCAACGTTCCTATGCTGCAAACCCCGCAGGTGCTGCCCTTCGCGCTATCGCTGATCATGCAGCGGCTGAGCGCACCGTGGCAGATCATCCGCCTCGCCATCAAGATGGCTGCGTCCGACGATGAAATCCGCGTCGCCGCGACGCCCTACGGAATCGCCGTCACCATCGCGCTGCACGATCTGTCCTGCCTGGCAGCCAACTTGCGGATGGATATCAAGCGCGGCCATTTCGACAACGTCGCCGAGCAGCTCAAGACCCTCCATGACGGCGTGCGCGGTTTGCGCACCGAACTCGACCTCCGCAACGAATCCAACTGGGGCAGGCAACTGACCTCGATCCGGGCCGACATTTCCAACTCCCTGCAATCGGAAATCGACAGCGTGCCCGGCCGGGTCCGGCGCATCCTGCGTCAGCGCGCCGACAAGGACATTCCGGCCGGTGCCAGGGTCGACACCACTGAGGTCGACGAGGCCTGCGCACTGATCGATTTCGTTGCGGTCTGCCGCAACTATGCCAGCGAGCTTGCGATCAACGAAGTCACGCTGCGGACCTATTCGGACCTGCAGCAATATGTCGAGCGCTCCACCGAGGCGCTGGTACAGTCGCTGCGCGGCGGCGACGCCAAGTCCCGCGCTTACCGGCAGGCGCAGGTTGCGGCCGCGATCCGCTTCTGCGACGTCCTGTTCGGCCACGACTATGCGCAACTGATGAGCCGTGCGGCCGAAAATGCGGTGACGGTCGAGCGCAAGCCGTCGCGCGCCAGCTAGAAAAATAGCGCAAGGCTCCTACCACAATTTCTGATTGACGCGATCCGGCCGGGCACGTACCGTTTTGGTGCGTACCCGATCATTAATTTCGTTGATTTTGAAATGAACCCAGTCATTAATTTCGTTGAATATGAAAACCGCGTAATTTCGGCGACATATCGAAACCTGATGGTAAGGGCCAAGGTCGTCCTCGTCGACAAGACGGGCGGCGAGCAATTGCCGGATCCGGTGGCTACGATTTCGTCACCGCTGCCCAACGGCTCGTTGAGGATGAGGCTGCCGGATTCCGTCAAACCGGGAACCTATTATCTCAGGGCGCTGAACGGGCACGGCGAACATGCCGGGCAAAGTGTCGATTTCGACGTCAGCTGATACTTTCAGCAGGCATCAGGCTGTGCATCGGCAGACACCGTTTTCGATGGGCTTCGGGCGTTGCCGGTCGCATCGGTAGCCCAGAATTGTCGATTGGAATTGTCGATTGCCGGGTTCGGCGCCGGTGGTGTAAAGCGGCGCGTCGGCGCTTGCGTTACCGCCGCCGTATGGAACCCGCCGGATGACGTTGTGGTTTGTGTTCGCGCTGATGACGGCCGCGGCGAGTTTCGCCGTGCTCTGGCCGCTGAGCCGTCGGGACCAGCCGTACCGCGGCGGCAGCGAGGCGGCCGTCTATCGGGATCAACTCGCCGAGATCGATCGCGATGTTGCCTCCGGCCTGATCGGATCCACCGAAGCGGACGCCGCGCGCGTCGAAATCAGCCGCCGTCTGTTGGCCGCAGCGGACTCTCAGCGCGTTCCGCCCGGGGCATCATCGAATCTCAAATGGCGTCGTTCGATGGCGGTGGTCGCGCTGGTTGGACTGCCGGTTCTGGCGATCGCGATCTATCTTCCGCTCGGCTCGCCACAGCTTGGCGATTTTCCGCTCGCCCAGCGCGCCCGCGCGCCGGACGCCGCGCAGTCCCTCGACAGCCTGTTGGCGCAGGTCGAGGTGCACCTGGAAAAAGACCCAACTGACGGCCGCGGCTGGAGCGTGCTTGCGCCTGTGCTGGCCAGGCTCGGTCGCTATGACGAAGCGGTCCGGGCCTACCGTAATTCGATTACGTATAACGGCGACAGTGCCGAGCGCAGGGCCGATCTCGGCGAAGCCATTGCCGGCGCCGCCGGTGGCGTCGTCACCGCGGACGCCAAGGCGGAATTCGAGCGCGCGATCGCGCTGAATGCCGACGCGGTCAAGGCGAACTACTTCCTTGGGCTCGCGGCCGAGCAGGACGGACGCAGTGCCGAGGCGGCGTCGATCTGGCGGACGATGCTGGCGAAGGCGCCGCCGGATGCGCCGTGGCGTCCGCTGCTTCAGGCGGCGCTGGCGCGGGTCGGAGCGTCCGGCGCGCCAGGGCCGTCGGAGGATGCGGTGGCGGCAGCAAAGGAGATGAACGGAACCGACCGGGACGCGATGATCCGCGGCATGGTCGAACGTCTGGCCGCTCGATTGAAGCAGGATGGCAGCGACGTCGACGGGTGGCTGCGGCTGGTACGGGCCTATATGGTCATGGGCGATCACGACAAGGCGAGAGGCGCGCTCATCGAGGCGCGCCAGGCCGTTGCCAATGACGCCGAACGGCTGCGGCAACTGAACGACGGCCTGAAGGATCTCGGGCTCGACGGATGAGCAGGATGCCGAAGGTGTGAAGCGGTTTTCGGATCGTGTTGTGCGAAAATTGCCTGGTGTGAGGTCGAAAGGTGGGAACCGTCCCTTGGCCCTCACGCGCCAAACCAGAGGCACCGCATGACGCGCAAGCAGCGGCGTTTAACGATGGTCGGCGGCTCGCTGGCGGTGCTCGCCGCCTCGGCGGCGCTGGTGCTGTACTCGATGAGCGATTCCATCGTGTTCTTCTCGACACCCTCGATGGTGGCCGAGAAACATATCGCGGCCGGCAGACGCTTCCGCCTGGGCGGCCTGGTACAGCCGGGCTCGCTGGTGCATGGCGACAACCTTGCGGTGACCTTCAAGGTCGGCGACGGCAGCGCGACGCTGCCCGTTTCCTATCGGGGAATTCTGCCCGATCTATTTCGTGAAGGGCAGGGCGTGGTTGCGGAAGGCGCGCTCGACCCCTCCGGCGTGTTCAGGGC
>JBAUUA010000513.1:0-2402 GCA_049582465.1 Bradyrhizobium sp.
GATATGGCCGGCCGTTCCCCGCCAACGAAACCAAGGCCTCGCGGATAAAGCGGGTACCATCCGCAGCCCTTACGTCTGCCCGGATCGTGACTTCGCCTGTAGCCGGCCCGGCCGCCGTTGGCGCGGCCGGTTTCTGATCGAGGTTGAGGGCTTCGCGCAAGGCGGGCGAGGCCGCCTCCGCGACCGGTTCAGGACGTCCCGAGCGGACCGTTACGAAGGGGAGGGCGGCGCGAAACAGGCGGGGTGAAATGCCAGCAATTTCGTCCAGCTGCATGATTGTCGCAAAGCCGATTTTCTTGGCGTACTCTGGCTTGTTGCGAGGGGACCGGGAATCGCTGTAGTCCGACGGGATGGCGCCTGGATCACGGAACTGAACGATCCGTTCGGCGATGCGGGTCCCCGCCGATTGATCCCGCGTCAGGGCGGTGAACAAGCGGACAAGGATTGCAGGTGTCGCAGCATTCAGATCGACTTTTCCTGCCTCCTCCTCGAGGGTGACGATGATGCTTTCGCCGGCAGGCAGCCGGCAGCGCAATGGGAAGTCAACTGGTTTGGTCGGCGTCTTGGTCAGGGCAATCATGATGCCGAGATTGATCGCGCTTTCCGCGGCTGCAGCGGCTGCTGCGACAGAAGCAGTGTTTGATGTCACCTTGGTTCGGTACCTTGCGCCGACGATCACGGCCGTTCCGAGCAACGTGATAAGCCCCAAGCTCCAGATCACCGCGACCAATGCAAAGCCGGCCTGGTTGCTGGACCCACGGCGAAAGCCGGTTCTCAGGCAGGGTTTGGCGCTGCGAGCAAAGTGCATTCGAGCCATTGGCATACTTGCCGTGCTGGGGACTGCAACGGCGATTTTGCCTTAAGTCCGCCTCCTGAGCTATTTAACCGGAAATGGCAAACAAAGCGTCAAACAGCTTGTGTTAATCAAAATCCCCTAAAATCCGTCGATCCAGATTTCCCGTTGGGCCGCCGGACCACGCCATGTCATTCGAAATTCAGCAATTGCTGCGGCCAGCCGCCGCACGCGCGCAGAGCATCGGTGTACCACCAAGAGACCCGGCATTCCCGCAAGCCTTTGGCGATCTTCTTGTCAGCGAGAACCTTGTCGACGCCGCCGCCATTTCCCGGGCCCGGCGCGCGGCTGAGGCTGCGGCCGAACGCCTCGATTTTGTGCTCGTGAAGCTTGGGCTCATCTCGGAAAGCGATCTGTGCATCGCCTATGCCGCGTACTGCAATCTGCCTCTGATCGGTCCCGGTGACCTGCCGGAGAAACCGGTCTATGCAGACAGGCTGAAACTTTCCTTCCTGAAGTCCAACAGGATCCTGCCCATATCGCTGGACGGCAGAACCCTGCTGATTGCCACCGCCGACCCTTTCGTCGACGACGCGGCGAAGGCCATCAGCTACATGCTCGATGTGCAAGTCAACCTTGCGGTCATTGCGCCGGCTCAAATCGAACGCGCCCTGCGGACGCTGTACGACGACGCGGGCGGAGAAGCCCATACCGATGAGCAGGAAGTCGCTGCCCTCGTCAGCGCGGATGGCAGCGAGTTCGATATCGAACGCTTGCGCGATATCGCCAACGAGGCGCCGGTCATCCGCCTCGTCAATCAACTTATTTCAAGAGCGGTCGAGCGGGGCGCTTCAGACATTCATATCGAACCCGGGCGCGATGCCGTCGCGGTCAGGTATCGCATTGATGGCTTTCTTCAGCAGGAACGGCTCATTCCCGCTACCCTGCGGGCCGCATTGACGACCCGCGTCAAGATCATGGCTAAACTCGATATCGCCGAGCGGCGGCTGCCCCATGACGGCCGCATCAAGACCGCCGTGCGCGGCGTCGAGATCGACATTCGCGTGTCGACGTTGCCGACCGTCTTTGGCGAAAGCATCGTGATGCGAATTCTCGACCGCACGCGCGTCGAACTCGACTTCTCCAAGCTGGGCCTCGATGAGGGAATCCAGACGGTCCTGCATCGGTTGATGTCCTTGCCCAATGGAATCGTTCTTGTCACCGGTCCCACCGGCAGCGGCAAGACAACGACACTGTACACGGCGCTGAAGCATCTCAACCGGCCGGAACTGAAGCTGTTCACCGTCGAAGATCCTATCGAGTATCAGCTTTCCGGAATCAATCAGATACAGGTCATGCCGCAGATCGGCCTCGATTTTCCCGCAGCACTGCGCTCGATCCTTCGCCAGGATCCGGACGTCGTGATGATCGGCGAAATTCGCGACCTCGAGACCGCGCGGATCGCCATTCAGGCTGCATTGACCGGGCACCTGGTGTTCTCGACGCTGCATACCAATAGCGCAGTTGCCGCAATCACTCGGCTTATCGATATCGGACTGGAGCGCTATCTTCTCGCTTCGACAGTGTCCGGGGTTATGGCGCAGCGGCT
>JBAUUA010000514.1:0-6637 GCA_049582465.1 Bradyrhizobium sp.
CGGAGTTGCTTGAGCGGCATCGAATGCAGCGGCCCGACAAGGTCGCCTATTGGGACGCGGCAAGGTCGGTCACCTATGCGCAGCTCGCCGATCGTACCGCCTCGATTGCCGCCGGCCTGGCGGCGCAGGGCGTGCTGGAAGGCGACCGCATCGCGCTCTATCTTCCGAACGGTGTCGACTGGATCGAGGCCTGCTTTGCCGGGTTGCGTTGTGGCGCGGTGATCGTCCCCATCAGTTACGATGCGGCCGAACTCGAGATCGCGTATCGGCTGTCCGATGCCGATTGCCGCACCGTGATAACGACGCCGGCCCGCAAGGAATTCATCGAAAGGTTGGCGGCAGGGTTGTTCGGCCCGGTCTCGCTGGTGCTTGCGGGCGGCAGTGCCGCGGACGCCGACCCGTCTCTGGATGACCTTGCCCGAAACAAGACCGGGACCGTTCTGGATCGCGCCGACATCGACCGCTCCTCGTTCATCATCTACACATCCGGCACGACAGGTCGTGCCAAGGGCGTGCTGTTGTCGATCCGCGGCATGTTGTGGATTGCCGCGGCGTGTTGGGCGCCGATCTGCGGTCTCGGCGAGAACGACGTCGTGTTGTCCCCGCTGCCGCTGTTTCACTCCTATGCGCTCAACCTTTCGGTGCTCAGCGTGCTTGCTGCAGGGGCCAGCGAGCACATCCTGGAACGGTTTTCGCCGCAGCAGGTGCTGGATCTGCTGCAGACCGGAAAATATTCGCTGTTTCCGGGCGTGCCGACCATGTTCCATTACCTGCTGCAGCGCGCCCAGGAAGCGGGCATCGACCGGCTCGGCGCAACGCGCCTGTGCATTTCCGCCGGCGCCATCATGCCGGCTGCGCTCAACCGCGCCTTCGAGCAGCGTTTCGGGACGCTTCTGCTCGACGGCTACGGCATTACCGAGACCTCGACGATGGTCACGATGAACTGGACCAGCGGAACGCGCGTCATGGGATCGTGCGGTCTGCCGGTGCCCGGTCTTGCGACCAGGATTGTCGATCCGACGACGCTGGAGGATCTGCCGATCGGTGGCGAAGGCGAGTTGATCGTTCGCGGCCCCAATTTGATGCAGGGCTATCACAACAAGCCGAAGGAAACGGCGGCGGCCTTGCGCAAGGGCTGGTATCACACCGGCGATCTCGCGCGATCCGATCCGAACGGCTATCTCACCATCACCGGACGCATCAAGGAGTTGATTATCCGCGGCGGACAGAACATCGCGCCGGCCGAAATCGAGGAAGTCGCCCTTCTCCATCCGCAGGTAAGGGACTGCGCGGTGGTGGGCGTGCCGCACGCGACGCTCGGCGAAGTGCCATACCTGTTCGTGGTTTCCGCGCAGGACGAGTTCGACGTCGAGTCGCTGCTCGCACATTGCCGCAAGAGCCTGTCAGCCTACAAGATCCCGGAGATGACCCACATCGTCGAGGAAATTCCGCGCACGGGCTCGGGCAAGATCATGCGCTTCAAGCTGGTGGAGGCGCTGAAGCAGGTGTGAACGTGCCCGCGGGACCGGTTCTCGGTCAGCTGATCGATCTCGGTCCCAGCGCGCCGTAATCCCGGGGATCATAGTTCAGGCGGTATTGCATGTCGGCGGCGATCACCGGCCGGTGGCACTTGTCGCAGATCACGGAGGCATGAAAATCGTGCCCGCACTTGTTGTGGCGCAGCAGCAGCGGCGGCTTCCCCTTGGAAAGCCAGCGGTCGCCCCACGCCAGCATGGTAACGAAAGGCCCGTAGAGATCGCGGCCCATGTCGGTCAGCAGATATTCGTAGCGCTCGGGCGCGTGTTGATAGAGCCGGCGGTGGAAGATGCCCTGCGCCACCAGGCGGGACAGCCGGTCGGTCAGGATGTTCGGCGCGATGCCGAGCTCGGATTGAATATGGTCGTAGCGCCGGTTGCCGAAAAAGCCCTCGCGGACGACCATGAAGCTCCATTTGTCGCCGATGATCTCGAGCGCGCGGGACACCGAACTCGGCCGTCCCAGCATGAACCGGCTGCCGTCCGAGGCGCGCCTGGTATTTCGTCCGGGCTTTGCCCGTCTGCGGCCGGCGCCGGGGCCGTCGCGATACTGCACGCCGCGCGCTTCGAGCTCGGAAGCGCACGCCGAACAGGCGACGATCGGGTGGCTTTCGCAGCCGCAGGACCGGTGCACCAGAACGAGCGGAGGGCGCTTTCCGCCGGCGAGCCAGCGGTCACCGAACTGCATCAGCGAGATAAAGCTCGGATAGAGATCAAAGCCCATCTTCGTCAGACGGTACTGTTTGCGCTGTCCGGTATCGGCCGCGACCTGCCGGAAGATCTGCAGGCGCGTCAGCTTGCGCAGCCGGTCGGTCAGCGTCGCGCGCGGAATGTCGAGCGCCGAACGAAACGCCTCGAAGGTCCGGGCCTCGAAGAAGGCCTCCCGGATGATGAGAAACGCCCATGCATCCGAAACGATGTCGAGCGTCCGCGCGACCGAGCAGTTTCGCTCGCCCTTGGCAGCAATCGCGGCCTTTGCCCGTTGCGGCCGGACCTGCGGCATAGCCCGTACCGGCGCAATTTTTGCGGTCGCCGAACGCGCCATCACGCCTGCATCCCGGCTTCGGGGGAGCCCTGCGCGTCGCAGCGCCATGTGATCGCCATGCTGTCGCCCTTCGGGGAAGGAGTTGCCGATTCAGTGCGGCATCCTACACCACCCCGATTGACTTATAAAAAAAAGTAAGTCTAGTTATGCATGTTAGAAAAAGCGGACGGAAACAAGCCCGCTGGTCAGATCAATTGGGAGGTACGCCATGGTATGCGTTCGTCGCACCGTGCTGGCTGTTTCGCTGGCCGCAGTGATTGCAATCGGGTCTGCAGCCGCGCGGGCCGACGGCATATCCGACAAGGTGGTCAAGATCGGCGTGCTGACCGACATGTCCGGCCAGTTCTCGCATGAATCGGGCGAGGGCTCGGTCACCGCGGTGCGCATGGCGATCGAGGATTTCGGCGGCAAGGTCCTCGGCAAGCCGATCGAACTCGTGGTCGCCGATCACCAGAACAAGCCCGACATCGCGTCGGGCATCGCCCGCAAATGGATCGACGTCGACAAGGTCGACATGATCGCGAACCTGATCAATTCGTCGATCGCCTTGACCGTCAGCCAGCTGGCCAAGGAAAAAGACAGGATCGCCATCATCAACGGCTCCGGAGCCTCCCGGCTGACCGGCGATGCCTGCACGCCGAACAGCATTCACTATGCCTACGACACCTATTCGTTGGCCAAGGGCACCGGCACCGCGATGATGAAAGCCGGCGGCACCAGCTGGTATTTCCTCACGGCCGACTATGCCTTCGGTCACGCGCTGGAAGCTGACACCACGGCCGTCATCAAGTCATTGGGCGGCGAGGTCGTGGGCTCGTCACGCTATCCGGTCGAGACGTCGGATCAATCCTCGTTCCTGCTGCAGGCACAGGCATCGAAGGCGAAAGTGGTGGGGCTCGCCGGATCCGGCACGGTGTTCGTCAACGCCGTCAAGGC
The DNA here is from genome assembly GCA_049582465.1 of Bradyrhizobium sp. Taxonomy (GTDB): domain Bacteria; phylum Pseudomonadota; class Alphaproteobacteria; order Rhizobiales; family Xanthobacteraceae; genus Bradyrhizobium. Next base: position 3,517 of record JBAUUA010000514.1, read on the forward strand.
GGCGCAGGAGTTCGGTATCCCGAAAGGCGGACAAACCCTGGCAGGCCTTCTGGTCTGGATCACCGACATCAAGAGCCTCGGGCTGGAAGCCGCCCAGGGGCTGGTGCTGACCAATGCCTTCTACTGGGACCGCGACGACGAAACACGGGCATGGTCGAAGCGTTTTGTCGAACGGATGAAGCGGCCGCCGCACATGGGTGACGCCGGCGATTATTCCTCGACAATGCACTATCTCAGGGCGATCGAGGCCGCCGGGACCGACGATGCGAAAACCGTGATGGCAAAAATGCGCGAGATGCCGATCAACGACTTCTTCGCCAAGAACGGCCGCATCCGCGAAGACGGCCGCATGGTGCACGACATGTACGTCTACGAAGTCAAGAAGCCGTCGGAGTCGAAAGGCGAATGGGATTACTACAAGCTGCGCGCCGTGATCCCCGGCGACGAGGCGTTTCGTCCCCTTAGGGAGAGCGCGTGCCCGTTGGTCAAGAAAGGCTGACGGCTCGCCTTTATGCGCGCGGCAATGAATGCGTTCAGCCGCCTTCTAGGGTTTGGGCGGAAGAACGCGCTGCTTCCTCAGCTCGCCGAGCCGCTCATCGGAGAAACCGAGAAGCTCTGAGAGAATCTCTCGGTCGTCGGCCCCGAGCCCGGATACCGTTGGGCCGGCCGCCGTTGCCGTGGTGAACTGGAACGGTGCGTTAGGCACCAGAAACGTTCCGGCTCCGTCGCTGATCTCGGCGAGGCTGCCCCGCTCGGCCAGTTGCGGGTCCTTCATGGCGTCGGCGACCGTGAGGAAGCGGGAGCAGGGAACGCTGCCCGCATCCATGATGGATTCGATTTCGATGCCGGTGCGCTGTTCGGTCCACTGCTCGATGATGGTCATCAGCTCGGTCCAGTGCCGCACGCGCCCACCATTGGTCGCAAACCGCTCGTCGGTTTTTAGGTCGGGCCGCTGCATCGCGTCGGCCATCTGTTCGAAATTCTTCTGGCTGATCGGGGCGATGATGACGTGGCCGTCCTTCGATTTCATCGGCGCGTAGACCGGGCGCTTCTGTTGGCTCGGGAACTGCGCCTCCTGGCACTCGAACACCATCAGGTTCAGCATCGAGTCCATCAGCGATACGTCGACGGCCTGTCCTTCTCCGGTGCGCTCGCGATGGACCAGGGCGGCCTGGATGGCGCCGAAGGCGTAAGCGCCGGAGAGAATATCGGCGACGAATATGCCGGTCGAAGCCGGATATTCCTGCTCGGTCTGATAGCTGAGGTTTGCCGCATCGTAGCCGCTGGCGGCGTGGATGATCGGTGCGTAGGCGGCGCGGGTCGCCCCCGGGCCCGACTGTCCGTAACCGGAGATCGAGCAATAGACCAGTTTTGGATTGTGCTTCCTGAGCGAGGCGTAGTCGAAGCCCAGCCTCGCCATCACGCCGGGCCGGAAATTCTCGACCACGACGTCGGCGAGGGCGGCAAGCTGATAGATGATCGGCTTGGCGGCCTCGCTCTTGAGGTCAATCGAAAGGCTTTTCTTGCCGCAGTTGAGCGCGCCGAAATAGCTGCTGTTGCCGTCGCGCAGTGGCGGCCGGCCGCGGATCATGTCGCCCTCCAGCCCCTCGACCTTGATGACCTCCGCGCCGAGGTCGGCCATCAGGCGCGCGCAGTGCGGGCCGGCCAGCATCGCGGTGAAGTCGAGCACCCGGATGCCCCGCAACGGACCGGGCCGCGATTTCGGCGTGGAGGTGGGCGCGGTCACCGCCGCCCCCCATGAGGCACGGGCTCGCGCAAATGCGGGCTTCCGATTCGCTTGTGGTAGTCGACAGGCGCGGCCGTGGTCCGGACGTAGGTGTCGAGATACTGCGCGAACGAATTGGCGCCGCCGCTCGCCCGGACATATTCTTCCAGATGCGTGTCGTCGGCTTCGTAGAGGCCGCCGCTCGAGGTCGGATGGGCCCCGAACGGCGCTTCGACCACGCTGTGCACGAAGGCCGAGGGCAGTTTTGTCAGATGATTGTCGCGCCGGATTACGTCAGTGGGAACGATGCGGTCGACCGAGACGATGACCTTCTTCGCCGCCTGCGCCATCAGCACGTCGAAGAACACCGGCCCGAAATATTGCACGTTACCGAGTTCATCGGCCTGCTGGGCGTGCAGCAGCACCACGTCGAGATGGATGGCCGGCACCTTCAGCATCGCCCGCTCGCCCGGCGCACGCGGCACCGCCTGGTAGGTCTGCGGATTGACGCGCGGCAGGTCGGTGCACATGTCCGGGATCAGGCCGTACGGCAGATCGCACGCCGCGGCGCGCAGGCCGCCGGCGATCGCCGGGCCGTCAAGTTCGTGGATTCTGACCGTGCCGGCTTCGGCGGCGCGGCGGAAATGCGGCGCCAATCCAAACTGCTCGAAGCTGATGAACACGCATCCGGTTTCCGCCACACAGCCGGCGCCGATCAGTATATCGGGCGCGATGCTGCCGGGGGCGGGCACCAGTTTCAGGTTCCGCTTGTTGCGGCGGATCAACTCGCGCACCAGCGCCATCGGCTGCGAATTGAAAATCCATCCGCCGAGACCGACGGTTGCGCCGTCCTCGATACCGTCGAGCGCCTCGGATAAGGGTTTCAGCTTGGACATCATGCGTCCCTACCCAAAAGATGGCGCGAGATCACGACACGCTGGATCTGGTTGGTGCCTTCCCAGATCTGGTTGATCTTGGCGTCGCGCATCATGCGTTCGACCGGATAATCCTTGAAATAGCCGACGCCGCCGAAAATCTGCACCGCGTCGGTCGTCACCTTCATCGCGACGTCGCTGCCGAAGCATTTGGCCATCGAGGCCATCATCGACAGCTGGCTGAAGTCGCCCATGTCGACCTGCCTTGTGCATTCGAACAGCAGGCAGCGCGCGGCCTCGAGCTGCATCGCCATGTCCGCGATCATCCACTGCAGGCCCTGGAAACTCGCGATCGGCTTGCCGAACGCGTTGCGCTCCTTGGCGTAGCCTATCGCCGCATCCAGCGCGCCCTGGCCGATGCCGATCGAGGCGGCGGCAACCGTCGGGCGGTTGAGGTCGAGAATGTGCATGCAGGCCTTGAAGCCCTGGCCCTCTTCGCCGAGCCGGTTCTCGGCCGGCA
>JBAUUA010000515.1:0-4197 GCA_049582465.1 Bradyrhizobium sp.
CCTTCAGGGTGTAGGAGAAAATTTAGCCGGGCAGCGAGTTCTCGATGGTCTCGCCATGCAACGCGGTTGCCTGCCCCGCGTAATAGCGGAGCATGCCGAGCACGCGGAGCTTGTTGCCGCGGGTCCGGCTGATCGGCGCGCCCATGTCGAGCGTGTCGAGTTGCGAAAGCTCCTCGAAATTCTTCTCGACGAGATCGGCGAGTTTCAACAGCAGGCCCTGCCGCTCGAACGGCTTGACCTTGCTCCAGGGCCCTTCGAAGGCGCGTCGGGCCGCGGCGACGGCGCGGTTGATATCCTCGGCATCGCCTTCGGCGACGGTGGCGAGCAGTTCGCCGGTGGCCGGATTGTGCGTCTCGAACCGCTTGCCGGAAGCAGCGTCGACCCATTTGCCGTCGATCAGCATCTTCTTGTAGGAGCCATCCGCATAGGGATGGCGCGTGATCGGAATTGCCTGAGTCACAGCCATGTTCGCACTCCCTCGAGGTCGATTGATTGATGCCGATTGATGTGGCGGGGATCGTTATATCCAAAAATCTACAACGGCATCGCCGGGCCGTAAAGCGGGCTCGCCGCCATCGGGATCGCTTCGGACGAAGACCTCCCATGCCGTTTCGTGCATGGTACCGACATCGCATCGGCATAATTCGATCGTTGACCAACTCCATTTCGTCGGAAGGAACCTCCGTGACCCATCCAGCCATGTCGCCAAACAACGTTGCCGTCATTACCGGCGGCGCGTCCGGGATCGGCCTTGCCGCGGCGATGCGGTTCGCCCGGCTCGGCATGAAGGTGTGTATCGCCGACCTCGGCGGCGATCGGCTCAAGGAAGCCGAAACAAAACTGGCATCTGCCGCACCCGGGGGCGCCGCCGATATCATGGCCAGCCCGGTCGACGTCAGCCGGATCGAGGATGTGGAAGCGCTGGAAGCCGCGGTTCGAAAACGGTTCGGCGGCGCCGACATCCTGATGAACAATGCCGGCATTCAGCCGGGCAGCCGGATGTTCGGTCCCGTCCAGGACTGGCAGCGCATCCTTTCCGTCAATCTCTGGGGCGTGATCAACGGCTCGCAGGTTTTCGCACCTCGCATGATCGAACGCGGACGCCCCGGGCTGATCATCAACACCGGCTCCAAGCAGGGCATCACCACCCCACCCGGCGATCCCGCCTATAATGTCTCGAAGGCGGGCGTAAAGGCCTTTACGGAAGCGCTGCAACACGAATTGCGCAATGCGAAAGGCGGCAGGATCAGCGCCCATCTCTTCATTCCCGGTTTTGTCTTTACCGGCCTCACCGCCAGGGGGCGCACCGAAAAGCCGGCCGGGGCCTGGACGCCGGAACAGACCGTCGACTTCATGATCGAACGGGTGAGCGCCGGAGACTTTTACGTTTTGTGTCCGGACAATGACGTGCCGCGAAAACTGGACGAGCGGCGTATCCTGTGGGCGGCCGGCGACATCGTCGAAAACCGGCCCGCGCTGTCGCGGTGGCATCCGGATTATGCCGAGGCTTTTGCGGCCTTTGTGAAGGAAAAATAACGCAAGGCCCACTTCCCTCGCCGCGGCTCCAGCGACGGCACAAGGTGACGCGCTGGAACCGGGCAGGTCATGCAGCGCGGATTACTTGCGCGCCGCGCAGGCGTACATGTTGATTTCCATCCCAACCGGGACTTCAACGATCTTTGGTGCTTTCCAGGCCATTTCGACTTCTCCCATGTTACGGCGCGAGTGCCGAACGCGCGTGAAGCTACGTCCCTCCTTCGAACCGCGCAAGCTCGCGTCTTTTTCCCATTTGCTGACATCGAAGCACGCAAGGGAACGAGCGTGGGCAGCGTTCCACAAATTCGGCGCAGGCGCGCCGCACCGGCGCCGTTATTCGTCACGCTATACAACGGTTGCCATTTGACAATCGCGCACGCCGGCGCATTGATATCGGCACTCCCCGACGGCGGGTGTTCACTCGTTAGAATCGGGGGCATCATAGGGAGGCATCCATGAAGTTTGGTTTATTGACGACGGCGGCGATCATGTCGCTGGCCGCTTGGCCCGTTGCAGCGCAACCAGCCCAACCCACGCCGCCGAGCGCGCTCGAAACGCTGGGTGCAATGCACCCGACCGGAACCGCCGGCGACTGGCCGGAAATCCCGCAGACCGGCCAGAAGGCCGATCAGGTCAAGCAGAACCTGACCAAGATCAAGCTGCCACCGGGCTTCCACATCTCGCTCTACGCGCTGGTGCCGGATGCCCGCCACATCGCGGTCGGCCCGCAGGGGGTGGCGACCTTCGTCGGCACCCGCAAATCGAAAGTCTGGGTGGTGACCGACCGCTCCCGCGGCGGCGTGGGCGACGAGGTGAAAGAATTCGCGCCGACGCTGCCGAAAAAGATCCCCAACGGCGTCTGCTTCTCGAAGGACGGCTTCCTCTACATCGCCGAGCAGAACCGCGTGCTGGAATATGCCGCGGCCGAGTTCTTCTATGAAAGCCCCGACGTCGTCGCCGGCGCCGTGGTTCCGGAGGGCGACCTGATTCCGAAGGGCGACGAGAGCTACAATCACACCGCGCGGGTTTGCCGGGTCGGGCCGGACAACAAGCTCTACATCCAGCTCGGCCAGCCCTATAACGTGCCGGCCAAGGAGAAGGTCGAGCCCTACCGCAAGCTCGGCCTCGGCGGCATCATCCGGATGGACCGCGACGGCAAGAACCGCGAAACCTACGCCATCGGACTGCGCAATCCCGTCGGCATGGACTTCAATCCGAAGGACAAGTCGCTCTGGACCAACGACAACCAGGTCGACGGCATGGGCGACGACATTCCTCCGGGCGAGATGAACCGCATCACCGCCATCGGTCAGGACTTCGGCTTCCCCTGGTATGGCGGCGGCCACACCCGCACCAACGAGTACAAGACCGAGACGCCGCCGGCCAACGTGATCTTCCCCGAAGTGGAGCAGGTTGCGCATGCCGCCGATCTCGGCCTGATCTTCTACACTGGCACCATGTTCCCGAAAAAATATCAGGGCGCGATCTTCTCGACCCAGCACGGTTCGTGGAATCGCACCGTGCCGGTCGGCGCACGGCTGATGGTGACGTACGTCAAGGATGACGGCCATGCCGCCGGGAAATCCGAGCCGTTCGCCGAAGGCTGGAACGACAACGGCTATTACCTCGGCCGCCCGGTCGATGTGGCGCAGCTGCCCGATGGTTCGCTGCTCGTCTCCGACGACCTGGTCGGTGCGCTGTATCGCATCTGGTACGACGGCAAGTAACATCGCAATCCCGGGATGGCCCCTCAAAACGGGGCCATCCCATTCTCCCATCGTTCGAATTCCCCGAGGTCCCGCATGATGTCTGCATTTTCCAGGGCGGCCGTGCCTGTCGTCCAGTTGCTCGTCTCGGTCTGCCTTCTCGTGGCGGCCCCGAGCGTGAGCCATGCCGGCGACGTCAAGGCCGGCCGCGCCAAGGCGATGATGTGCCAGGCCTGTCATGGCCTCGACGGCCTCTCGAAAACCCCCGACGCGCCGAACATCGCCGGCCAGATCGAGCCGTATCTCGTCACCCAATTGCAGGCCTTCAAGTCGGGACTGCGAAAGAACGACGCGATGAGCGTGGTGGCGCCGTCTTTGTCCGACAAGGACATCGAGGATCTCGCGGCATATTTCGCGGCGATCGAGATCAGCGTCGGGAAATTGCCGGGGCAGTAGGCGGCGGCGGGTTTGCGCGACGCGGTTGTCGCATAATCCCTCAACGTCGTCCCTGCGAAAGCAGGGACCCATACGCCGTGTCGCCTGTGGTGAAAAAGTTGTTCGACGGTTTTCGCGCAACAACCGCTTCCTGTGGTTATGGGTCCCCGCTTTCGCGGGGACGACGAAACGTGGTGCGCTTAAATTTGAAACAGCACACGGCTTTGCGATCTCGCCGCATGTTTTGCGCGAGGTTTGCCGAAAATCCTCACCCTCCTCGTCAGAGGGCGCAGGGAATGCCGGGCGCCCGATGCGCCCGATAGCCGCGTGTGCAATGAGTTTGGTAGAGCGCACACGCGTTAGTCAGGTCACACCGGAAAACACCCGGCATTCCCCGCGCAATGGTTTACGGCTTATTTCGTGCTCTCCCCGGTGACCGGCTTTTTTGCCACCGTCGCTTGCGAAAGTTGCCTTCCGAAAACTTGATACCAGCATCGGGGCATCAGGACCACACGACTTC
>JBAUUA010000516.1:0-4115 GCA_049582465.1 Bradyrhizobium sp.
AACGAGTCGGGGCCGATGAGAGGCAACAGAAGAGGCCTACCGAAGGTTATGTTGAGCCCGGAAAGGGCGAGAATGATGAAGCAGGTTGCCGTCATCCAATGCACGAAGCGTTCGAAGACGTTGAACCGCACGATGGTGAGGCCGGATCGTCTGCTTTCGATGCGCACCATGCCGCGCCATAGATAGAAGGCAATGAGTACGGCCAGAATACCGACGATGACGACGCCGCCAATCCAGCGAAGCGTCACTTCGTGGAAATGGCGCCAATCACGGCCGGCGGGCTGTTCGATCGTGCAGGCCTTCTGGTCAGGTATAGTACAGCGGCCAGAGATGCGATTCAGCTCCTGGAAGAGTTGCCCTTCCTTCACGGCGCTCGCCTGAGGGTTGACCGACGTGGGCTGCTGGGCGCTCACGGGCTGCGCACCGAGCGTCGTTGCGAGTAACGTCAGCACTCCGACGATGACGCGGAATTTAGCGAGAAGAACCGTCATGTTACATCCTCCCGTGAGACTTACATCCTGGGCGCAACAGTCGCGGTGTCCATTGTCGCGCTCGTCAGGGTCAAGATGTAATGGTTTCGTGATATGCGGTCTTCCAGCCCCAAGCGCCGGAGCCATAGCCGCGCTTTACGACGCGTTCCTTGTAAATCTGCGCAATGATGTCGCCGTCGCCCGCAAGCAGCGATTTCGTAGAGCACATTTCGGCGCACAACGGCAGCTTGCCTTCGGCCAGCCGGTTGGCGCCATACTTTTCATACTCTTCCTTTGTGTTGTCCGCTTCCGGGCCGCCCGCGCAGAAGGTGCATTTGTCCATCTTGCCGCGCGAACCGAAGTTGCCGACGCGAGGATATTGCGGCGCGCCGAATGGACAGGCGTAGAAGCAATAGCCACAACCGATGCAGAGATCCTTCGAGTGCAGGACCACGCCATCGGCAGTGGTGAAGAAGCAGTTCACCGGGCACACCGCTTGGCACGGTGCATCCGTGCAATGCATGCAGGCCATCGAGATCGATTTCTCGCCCGGCTTGCCGTCGTTGATTGTGACGACGCGCCGACGATTGATGCCCCACGGGACGTCATGCTCATTCTTGCAGGCGGTGACGCAGGCGTTGCACTCGATGCAACGGTCGGCGTCGCAGAGGAATTTCATACGAGCCATGTCTCCTCCTTATGCCGCGCTGATCTGACACAGACTGACCTTCGGCTCCTGCATGCCAGTTGCGGGGTCGTAGCCGTAGGTCATGATGGTGTTGGCGCTTTCGCCGAGGACGATCGGATCGGCGCCTTCCGGATACCTAGATCGCAAATCCGCGCCTTCGAACCAGCCACCGAAATGGAAGGGCATCCAGGTCACACCTTTGCCGACACGTTCAGTAACGAGCGCTTTCATCTTCGCCTTGGCGCTGTTCTCAGCTCCCGTGACCCAGACCCAACCGCCATCCTTGATTCCGCGCTCGGCCGCATCCGCCGGACTGATCTCGATGAACATGTCCTGCTGCAGCTCGGCGAGCCACCTGTTGGAACGCGTCTCCTCGCCGCCGCCTTCGTATTCGACCAGACGACCTGACGACACGATCAGCGGGAATGCCTTGGCGATGCCCTTGTCCACGGCCGCCTTCTGCAAGGAAAAACCGATGTTCGGCAATCTGAACTGCTTCGCATCGGGCAGAGTCGGGTATTTTGCAACGAGTTCAACACGTGGCGTGTAGATCGGTTCGCGGTGGACCGGGATCGGATCGGGCAGGTTCCACGCTACCGTCCGCGCTTTGCCGTTGCCGTATGGCGAACAGCCATGCTGCAAAGCAACGCGTTGTATGCCACCGGAAAGATCCGTCGACCAAGACACCGTGTCGATGTTGCCGGGGCTGCCTGCAACTTTCTCGATGGTCGCAAGTTCTGCGGGCGTAAGATCATTGTCCCAGCCGAGCTTCTTGAAAACACCCATCGTGAATTCAGGATAGCCATCCTTGATTTCCGAACCCGGCAGATATGAACCTTCGGCCAGCAGCGTCTGGCCGTTGCGCTCTACTCCGAAGCGCGCTCGGAATCCGTTTCCGCCATCCATGGCAGGAACGTCGGCATTGTAGAGGATGGGGGAGCCGGGATGCCTGATCTCCGGCGTTCCCCAACACGGCCAGGGAAGACCGTAGAAGTCGCCGCCAACCTCCGGATCATCCTTGGGCGCGCGCAGCGTCACCAGATCGAACTTGTGCTGGTTCTTCATGTGCGCCTTCAGCCGCTCCGGCGACTGACCGGTGTAGCCGGTGCTCCAGCTTCCCCGGTTCATTTCGCGCAGAACGTCCTCGGGGACCGGGCGGTCACCTTCAACCTTGATGTTCTTGAACATGAGGTCGGCGAAACCAAGCTTCTTCGCCATTAAGTAGAGGACTTGATAATCGTCCTTTGACTCGAAGCTTGGTTTAACGACTTGCTCGCCCCACTGCAGCGAGCGATTGGATGCAACGCGTGAGCCGGAGGTTTCGAACTGGGTGCAAATCGGTAGCAGGTACATGTTGTCCTTGCGCCCGGCCTCCACGGCAAGCGAGGCCCAGGTGGTGGGGTGTGGATCGGCTACGACAAGAAGATCAAGCCGTGGCAACGCCTTCATCGATTCCGGGATTCGGGTGATGCTGTTGCTCGCGTGTCCTTGCACGAACATGGCTCGTACGTTGTCCTTCTGATCAACCTGGTCCCTTGGCAGAAGAACGGCATCAAACCAGCGCGTCAGGGGAATGCCGGAAGTTTCCATCATTTTCTTGGAATCGAAGCGGGAGACCAGATAATCGTAGTCGACCTCCCAGACACGACCCCAATGCTTCCATGCACCTTCGGTGAGACCGTAATAGAACGGCGTCGTCACGGTATCGACGCCAATGTCGGTCGCGCCCTGCACATTGTCATGGCCGCGGATAATGTTGGCCCCGGTTCCCGGTTTGCCGACGTTGCCGGTCGCCAACAATAACATGCAGCTGGCGCGGACGTTCGCGGTGCCGACCGTGTGCTGGGTCTGACCCATGGACCAGAGCAGGGTTGACGGCTTCTCGGTCGCGAACAACTTGGCGACCCGCTCAAGCTGAACGCCTGGGACCCCGCTGACGCGCTCGACCTCTTCAGGATTCCACTTGTCTATTTCCTTGCGCGCATCTTCGAAACCATGGACGCGCTGCTTGATGAATTCCTTGTCCTCCCAGCCATTCTTGAAGATGTGCCACATCATCCCCATCAGTACCGGAATGTCGGTGCCCGGGCGGATGCGGACATACTCATTCGCGTGCGCGGCTGTGCGCGTCAGGCGCGGGTCGATGACGATGAAGTTCGCCCTGTTGAGCTCCTTGCCTTCAAGCATATGCTGCAACGAAACCGGGTGCGCTTCCGCTGGGTTGCAACCCATGAAGATCATGGTCTTGGAATTACGGACGTCGTTGAAGCTGTTGGTCATCGCGCCGTAGCCCCAGGTGTTGGCGACACCCGTAACCGTCGTCGAATGACAAATGCGCGCCTGGTGGTCGTTGTTGTTGGTGCCCCAGAACGCGGCGATCTTGCGGAAAAGATAGGCACCTTCGTTGGAGAATTTCGCGGACCCAAGCCAGTAGACGGACTCCGGGCCTGATTTCTGACGGATCTCCATCATCTTGTCGCCTATCTCATTGATCGCTTGGTCCCAGCTGATGCGGGTCCATTGGCCATTGGCGAGCTTCATCGGATATTTGAGCCGCCTGTCACTGTGCACCAGCTCGCGCACTGAAGCACCCTTGGCGCAATGCGAGCCCCGGTTGATGGGGCTTTCCCAGCTTGGCTCCTGACCGATCCACACGCCGTTCGAAACTTCAGCGGTGACCGTGCAGCCGACGGCGCAATGCGTACATACATTCTTGCGGATCTCCACCGCCGCGCCGGGAGAGGCGGGTGGACCGGCCTCGGCCCTGCGCACACTAGTCATTGGCAGCGTGCCTATTGCCGCGAGACCGCCGGCGGCCAGACCGGAGCGGCGCAGGAAGCTGCGGCGATCGAGCCCGCCACTGGCGCCACCGGCTAATTCGGCGAGGCGAGTGTGTCGCGATTGACGTTCTGTTCTTTTGACTAACACGGACGCCTCCTTCAGCTCGGATATCGATT
>JBAUUA010000517.1:0-5315 GCA_049582465.1 Bradyrhizobium sp.
CCACGGACCGGCCACGGCAATACTGCCATTCGGCGCCACGCCTTGCCTGATTATATCGTAGTACGATATGACGCAGGTCACGTATCATTCCTCACGTATCATTCCCTCTTTCCGGGCCATCGCCGTCAATGACTGTCCTTTCCGCCAAATCGAAAGCTGCCGCCAGGGCCAGCCATTATCTTCGCGACTTCACCACCGATCGACGCGTTCTGATGATCGCGGGTGTCGCCGTGATCGTTGCGAGCGCCGGCGTGCTGGCGGGCGTTGCGCTGCTTCAGTTGATCAAGCTTGCCACCAACATTGCCTATTTCGGTCGCTTCAGCTTCGCCGAGCTGAAACTGCAGGATTCGCCGCTCGGCCTTTGGGCCGTACTGGTGCCCGTGGCCGGCTCCCTCATCATCGGGTTGATGGCGCGCTATGGCAGCGAGAAGATCCGCGGCCACGGGATTCCCGAAGCGATCGAAGCCATATTGCTGGGCCGTTCGCGGCTCGATGCCAAGGTGGCGGTCCTCAAGCCGCTGTCGTCGGCCGTGGCTATCGGCACCGGCGGCCCGTTCGGCGCGGAGGGGCCGATCATCATGACCGGCGGCGCGATCGGCTCGCTGATCGCGCAGATGCTTCCGGTCAGTGACAATGAGCGCAAGACGCTATTGGTGGCGGGCGCGGCCGCCGGCATGACCACCGTGTTCGGAACGCCGATCGCCGCCATCATGCTCGCGGTCGAGCTGTTGCTGTTCGAATGGACGCCGCGCAGCTTTATTCCGGTCACGGTCGCAGCCGTGGTCGCCGCGGTCGAGCGTAGCTTCCTTCACATGCCCTCGCCGCTGTTCGCATTCGCGGGCAGCGTGGACATTTCGGTCCTGCAGCTTGGTTGCTGGGTGCTGATCGGGATTCTCGGAGGGCTCCTGTCGGGCGTGCTGACCCAGCTCGTGTATGGCTGCGAGGACGCCTTTCAGAAACTGCCGATCCACTGGATGTGGTGGCCGCTGATCGGGGGCCTGGTCGTGGGCATTGGCGGCCTGATCGAGCCGAACGCGCTCGGCGTCGGCTACGACAATATCGCCGCAATGCTCGGGGGCAGCGTGGTGCCGAAGGCAGCGCTGTTGCTGCTGGTGGTGAAGGCGATCATCTGGTCGGTCGCGCTCGGCTCGGGCACCTCGGGCGGCGTGCTTGCGCCGCTCCTCATCATGGGTGGCGCGATGGGCACGGCGCTCAGCCTCTATTTGCCTGCCGCCGGCCCCGGCTTCTGGGCGCTGTTGGCGATGGCGGCGACGATGGGCGGCACGATGCGCTCGCCGCTGACGGCGACCTTCTTCGCCGTCGAGCTGACCGGCAACACCCACGTGCTGCTGCCCCTGATCGCGGCCTGCGGCACGGCGCATGCCGTGACGGTTCTCTTGATGCGGCGCTCGATTCTTACGGAAAAAGTCGCAAGGCGCGGCCATCATCTGGTGCGCGAGTATCGCGTTGACCCGTTCGCGCTGACACGCGTGCGTGAGGTGATGACCGAAGCGGTGGAGACCGTGCCCGGCACCATGACGCTTCATGGCGCCGCGGCGTTCCTCACCCATCCGAAGACCGGACATCCGAGCTTTCCCGTGGTCGATGCCGACCATCGCGTGCTGGGAGTCATCGATCCGCCGTCGGTCCTGCGCTGGCGGCGCGCCGGCAAGCATCGCACCACCCCTCTGCATAACCTGCTTGCGGGCAGCAAGTTCACGGTTGCCTATCCCGACGAATATCTGGACCGGCTGGCCGACCGCCTCTCGCAGGTCAATGTCTCTCACCTGCCGGTGATTGCGCGCGAGGATCAGCGTCTCGTCGGCTATGTCGGCTGGAAAGACCTGATGCGCGTGCGCGCCAAGCTGCAGGCGGAGGAAACCCAGAAGACATCGTTCCTTCGCGGCTGAAGGATGCTCCTTTCTGCCGCGCAGCGCGATCATGATGGCCCGGATTTCCCGAACCGCTGTTCATAGGCCTTGATATACGCTTCCGGCGATGGCTTGAGGTGGCGTCTCGCCAGCCCGATCAGGTCGTCGCGGCGGGAGGCGCGGATGGCCCTGATCATGTCGACATGATCGCGCCGCGCCCGGTCCAGCTGCTCGGGGAAGGCGTTGGAGTAGGAGCGGATGCCATAGACCTTCTGCGCCAGGAGATCGATGGTCTCGATCAGGCAGGCGTTGCCGCAGAGGCCGAACATGAACTGGTGGAAGCGAAGGTTGCTGTAGAAGACGTTCAACAGCTCGCCCTTGGCGATGGCCGCGGCATGTTCGGCCTGAAGTTGCTCGAGCCGGTCGATATCGTCCGCCGCCACGGGGAACGGAATGATGCGGACCGCCATGACTTCGAGCTCCTCGCGGACCGCGTAGATTTCCTGAACCTGCTGCGGGCTGAGCCCCCGCACCATCGCGCCGCGGTTCGGAATGCGCTCGATCAGACCTTTGTTCTCGAGTTCGAACAGCGCCAGCCGAACGTCGCCGCGATGGGTCTGGAACAGATCGCAAAGGTCCTGTTCGATCAGCCGTTCCCGCGGCTGGCGCCGTCCGAGCACGATATCTTCCTCGATGCGCCTGGCGATCAGGACGGCCGCGGCCGGCTGGCGCGACGGCGCTTGCGGTACCTCGTGGGATTTCGGCGCCTTTGCCTTTCCCGATTTGACCGATCTTGCCGCCATCAGCGTTTCATCGAACAGGAGCCCTGCGCGCCGCAACGCGCCGTCCGAACCAGCGATCCCGGCGCCAACCATGAATATTGAATACTATATTGTAAACAATTTTTTCCTGCGCTACCATCCTTGCCAACAAGCGGACGGTCGCGAGCGGATTTTAATCCGCCGCCGGATCGCATCAGGGGAGGACGGCATGAAAAAGCATCGTCAGCAATCCGTCGTTGATCGCGAAACCTGCGCCAGCAAAATCCTGTCGAAGAAACACAGTCGCCGCAAATTCCTCCTCAAGGCGGGCGGCGCGGTCGCTGCCGGCGCCTTCGGCGCGGTGCCGCTGCGCGGCTGGGCCGCCGATCCCGTCAATATCGGCGCGCTCTATCCGACCACCGGCAGCATGGCCCAGATCGGCGTCGGCTGCGTCGCCGCCGCCAAGCTCGCGGTCGAGATGGTCAACGAGGCCGGCGGCATCAAGTCGCTCGGCGGCGCCAGGCTCAATCTGATCCTCTCCGACGTGCAAAGCGACACCACGGTGACGCGGACGGAGACCGACCGCCTGATTACCGGCAATAAATTGTCGGCGGTCCACGGCTGCTTTGCCAGCGCGCTCACCCTGATTGCCAGCGAAGTCTGCGAACGCGCCAAGGTTCCGATCATCACGGGTTCGAGCTCCGACCAGCTCAACAAGGGCCGCACATATACCTTCACGCCGTTTGCCCGCGCCTCGCAATTTGCGAAAGCGCAGTTGCAAATGGCAAAACTCGTCGGCGACAAGCCGAAAGTGGCGGTGATCTTCGAAAACACCGCGTTCGGCACCTCGACCTCCAACGGCCTGAAGGAACTGGCGCCGGGCGAGGGCGTCGAGATCGTGATGTTCGAACCCTATTCGGCCGGCTTCACCGATGCATCCCCGCTGATCAACAAGGTCAAAGCCTCCGGCGCGAACGCGCTGTTCTCGGTCTCCTACCTGAACGACCTGATCCTGATCGTGCGCACCGTCAAGCAGGTCGGCCTCAACGTAGCGATCAACGGCGGCTCGGGCGGGTTCGTCATTCCCGATTTCTACAAGAACGTCGGCAAGCTCGCCGAGGGCCTGCAGGGCGTGGCGCACTGGAACCACGACATGAGCGACGACTCGCAGAAGGTGAACGCCGAATACAAGAAGCGCACCGGCGAATTCCTGTTCGAATATGCCGGGGGCCTCGTGGCGCAGACCTTCATGCTGGCGGATGCGCTAGAGCGCGCCGCCTCTGCCGATCCGCAGAAGGTTCGCGAAGCCCTGTCGACGCTCGATGTCTCCAAGGGCTATGCGGCGATGGCGCCCGGCGGCAAGGTGAAGTTCGGCCCCGACGGCAAGAACATCTACGGCCATCCGGTCGGGGTGCAGTGGCAGAACGGCGATCTCGCCAGCGTCTTCCCCGACGAGGACAAGCGCGCTCCCCTGCTGAAAACCTGATACCGGTACATCTCGATGTGGGAGACACTGGCCCAGGCCGTCATCAACGGCCTGCTCATCGGCGGCATCTATGCGCTCGTCAGCATCGGCGTGACGCTGATCTTCGGCGTGGTCAAGATCGTCAATTTCGCCCAGGGCGAATTCGTGATGATCGGGATGTATATCTCCTTCTTCCTCGCCAACCAGTTCGGCATCGACCCCATCGTGTCGCTGCTCGTGTCGATGCCGGTGCTGTTCGTCGTCGGCGTCCTGATCCAGCATTTCCTGATCCGCCGGGTGCTGGGGCCGAACGACATGCCCCAGATCTTCCTCACCTTCGCGCTGTCGCTGCTGCTGCTCAATCTGGCGCTGATGCTGTTCAGCGCGAACTACCGCACCGTTCACACCTCCTATTCGGACGAGGCCTTCCATCTCGGCGGGCTCTACATTCCCGTCGCCAAGCTGATCGCCTTCGTGGTCGCGATGGCGCTGAGCGGCGCGCTTTGGGTGTTCCTGCACACCACCGATCTCGGCAAGGCGATGCGCGCCGCGTCGCAGAACCGCGACGTCGCCATGCTGATGGGGATCAATCCCAACCGCGTGTTCTGCGTCGCGCTCGGCGTAGCGCTGGCGCTCGCGGGCGCCGCCGGCTCGCTGCTGATGCCGTTCTACTCGGCCTATCCGTTCGTCGGGCAGACCTTCGTGCTGATGGCCTTTGTCGCCGTGGTGCTCGGCACGCTCGGCAACGTGATCGGCGCTTTGGTCGCAAGCCTGATGATGGGCGTCGCGGAATCGCTCGGCATCCAGTTCGTCGGCGCCGACTCCGGGTTGCTCGTGGTGTTCGCCATGCTGCTCTTGACGCTGGCTTTCAAACCGACCGGCCTCGGCGGCGGGAGGGCGCGATGACGATTCTGGGCTTGCGAACGCAGACCTTGCTGTGGCTCGCGCTGGGAATTGCGGTTCTCATCGCTCTGCCACTGGTCGTGAAGTCATCATTCGCAATCGACGTCTTCGTCCGCATCCTCTTGTTCTCCTTCATCGGCGTCGCCTGGAACCTGATGGGCGGATATGCCAAGCAGCTGTCGCTCGGACACGCCGCCTATTTCGGACTTGGCGCCTACACCTCGACCATCCTGCAGATCGATTTCGGCATCTCGCCGTGGATCGGGATGATCGCCGGCGGCGGGGTGGCAGCGCTGGCGAGCCTGCCGATCGGCT
>JBAUUA010000518.1:0-1637 GCA_049582465.1 Bradyrhizobium sp.
GGGCGATATAGAGGAAGCCGCCCTCGATCAGCGACGGCATCTGGCGGAAGAAGAAGGTCAGCAGCAGGGTGCGGATGTGCGCGCCGTCGACGTCGGCGTCGGTCATCAGGATGATCTTGTGATAGCGCAGCTTCTCGATCGAGAAGTCGTCGCTGATGCCGGTGCCGAGCGCGGTGATCAGCGTGACGATCTCCTGCGAGCTGATCACCTTGTCCTCGCGCGCTCGCTCGACGTTGAGGATCTTGCCGCGCAGCGGCAGGATCGCCTGGAACTTGCGGTCGCGTCCCTGCTTCGCCGAGCCGCCGGCGGAATCGCCCTCGACCAGGTAGAGCTCGCACAGCGCCGGATCGCGCTCCTGGCAGTCGGCGAGCTTGCCGGGCAGGGAAGCGACGTCGAGCGCGCCCTTGCGCCGCGTCAGCTCGCGCGCCTTGCGCGCGGCCTCGCGGGCGGCGGCTGCTTCCACCACCTTGCCGACGATGACCTTGGCTTCGGTCGGATGCTCCTCGAACCAGGCCGCCAGCGCCTCGTTCAGCACATTCTCGACCACCGGGCGCACTTCCGAGGACACCAGCTTGTCCTTGGTCTGCGAGGAAAACTTCGGGTCGGGCACTTTCACCGAAAGCACCGCGGTCAGGCCCTCGCGGCAATCGTCGCCGGTCAGCGCGATCTTTTCGCGCTTGGCGTTGGCTTCGGCATAGCCGTTGACCTGGCGCGTCAGCGCGCCGCGGAAGCCGGCGAGATGGGTGCCGCCGTCGCGCTGCGGAATGTTGTTGGTGAAGCACAGCACGTTCTCGTGGTAGCTGTCGTTCCACCACAGCGCCGCCTCGACGCCGATGCCGTTCATCTCGGTATTGATCACGATCGGCGAGGGCACCATCGCCTTCTTGTTGCGGTCGAGATATCTGACGAATTCCTCGATGCCGCCTTCGTAGTGCATCGCCTCGCGCTTCTCGACAGCGTGGCGCATGTCGGACAGCACGATATTGACGCCGGAATTGAGGAAGGCGAGTTCGCGCAGCCGGTGTTCCAGGGTCGCGAAGTCGTATTCGATATGGGTGAAGGTTTCAGGCGAAGCGAGGAAGGTCACCTCGGTGCCGCGCTTGCCGTTGGCATCGCCGACCACCTTGAGCGGCGCCACCGCGTCGCCATGGGCGAATTCGATGAAATGCTCCTTGCCGTCGCGCCATACCCGCAGCTGCAGCTTGCTCGACAGCGCGTTGACGACGGAGACGCCGACGCCGTGCAGGCCGCCCGACACCTTGTAGGAGTTCTGGTCGAATTTTCCGCCCGCATGCAGCTGGGTCATGATGACCTCGGCCGCCGAGACGCCTTCGCTGTGCATGTCGACCGGAATACCGCGGCCGTCGTCGCGCACCGTGAACGAGCCGTCGGCGTTGAGCACGACCTCCACCGCGGTGGCGTGGCCGGCCAGCGCCTCGTCGATGGCGTTGTCGACGACCTCGTAGACCATGTGATGCAGGCCGGAACCGTCATCGGTGTCGCCGATATACATGCCCGGCCGCTTGCGCACGGCGTCGAGCCCCTTCAGCACCTTGATCGATTCCGCGCCATATTCGGCGGCGGCAATTGCTTTGCGTTTGGAGGCTGGTGTCATGGGTCCTTGGCAGGTTGTTGGT
>JBAUUA010000519.1:0-7001 GCA_049582465.1 Bradyrhizobium sp.
GATGTAACGCGCGACGTTGTCGGTGCGTCCCTGGTTGAGCCGGGTCTGCAGCAGATCCAGCGAACCGACGATGCCGGTCAACAGATTGTTGAAGTCGTGGGCGATGCCGCCGGTCAATTGTCCGACCGCTTCCATCTTCTGGGACTGCAGCAGGGCTTCCTCGGTGGCCCGCAGCCGCTCGGCCGCGGCCTTCTCCGCGGTCACGTCGCGGGCGACCGCATAGATGCGATCGCTGTCCGAGACCCCTGTCCATGACAGCCAGCGGTAGGAACCGTCTCTGTGACGAAAACGGCTTTCGAACCGCACGGTGGTCCCGTCGGCGCCGAGCTTCCTGACCTGCGCCTGCGTTAGCCCGTTGTCGTCGGGATGCTCCAGCCATTCCGAGGTACGGTTGAGCAGCTCGGCCTCGCTCCAGCCGAGCGTCCGGGTCCATGCCGGGTTGACCGTTTGCCAGACGCCGTTGCTGTCGGCAACCACCAGGAGATCCTGCGACACGTTCCAGATGCGGTCGCGTTCCCTGGTCTTTTCCTCGACGCGATGCGCCAGCGTGGCGTTGAGCTCGGCGAGCTGGTCGGCGAGCCTGCGGTACCGCTCCTCGCTTTGCCGAAGCGCCTGCTCCGCCAGCACCTGTTCGGTGACATCGGTATGCGCGCCGACCAGGCGGACGGCCCTGCCGTTTTCGTCGCGCTCGATGGTGGATTTGACCGAGATCCAGCGCGTCTCGCCGTCGCTCGGACGAATGATGCGGTACTGCACCGTGTATTCGCCCACCTTGGACGCGATGGCATCGCGGAATTTCTTCTCGGTCGCCTCGCGATCCTCGGGATGAATACGCCGGACCCAGTCCTCATGGGATTCGTTGGCCGCATCCGGCGGCAATCCATGGATCAGCAGATATTCCGGCGAGCGGCGATTGCGAAAGCCGGTCCTCAAGTCGACCTCGAGGCCGCCGATCCGTCCGAGCTGTTGCACGCGCGCCAGTTCGGCTTCGCGGTCCCGCAGCGCCGCGGCGGCGAGATAATCCCGGGTCACGTCGCGGCACACCACGAGCACGCCGCCGACGCGGTCGCCCTCGTCGATCGGACTGTAGCCGTAAGTCCAGTAGACCTGCTCCAGCCGGCCATGGCGCGTCACCGGAACGAGCTGGTTCTCATGCCAGGTCGCGCCGCCGCCGCTCATCACCTGCTCGATCTGGGGGCCGATAATGGGCCAGATTTCATCCCAGCATTCCCGCCCGCGCTGACCCAGCGCGCCCGGGTGCCGCTCGGGGCCCATGGTCTGGCGATAGGCGTCGTTATAGAATTGAATGAGCTCGGGGCCCCACCAGATGAACATCGGGTGGTTGGTGTTGAGCAGGATGCGCACCGCCGTACGCAGACTTTGCGGCCAAGTCTCAGGCTTTCCGAGCGGCGTGGCCGACCAGTCATGGGCTCGCGTCAACGCGCCCATCTCGCCGCCGCCAGCGAGAAAATCCGCAGAGGTCGGCCGATTGATTTTCAACATCAGGGGACGATCGATGGCCAAGTTCAGCCCATTTAGCAGCCGGAAACTTAACCGCCTGTCACACCCCTAGCAAACGCGTCGATCCGCGTTCGGTTCCAAAATATTTCCTTGGAGGCGGAACAAAATCGCAAGTTGCGTTCCGGGCACGGCCGTTAACCAACCTGCCGCGGCCCGCGGCTGGAGGCGGCGCCGCGCGCGGCCCTCACTTCATGAGGCCGGCCGCCGTCAACGCGCGGGTGATGACAGCGCCGACATCGACGCCGCGTCGCCGCGGCTCTTGCGGCGGTTCGGTGGGGCGATTGACCGTCGTCAACGGCCACAGCACCTGGGCGAGATCCGGCACGGAAACCGGCGCGGGTGCAGGCACGGGAGCCGCAGGCGCAACCGCCGGGATTTTCTTGGCGACCTTTTTTGCGGCGACCGAGGCAGCCGGCTTTGCCGCTTGCTCCGCAGAGGGCTTGGCGGGCTGCTTTACGGCTTGCTTTGCAGGCGGCTTGAGGGATTCCCGGGGCCGACGAATCCACTCGGTCAGGCCGAAGAAATTCGCGATCTGATACGAGGACGAGATTCCCGCCTCGATCAGGAACGCTCCTTCGGTGCCGTACCGCTTGTCATTGTCGCCAATTCCAAGCGGGGTGCCGTGGGCCATATCGGTGATGGTGTAGGATTCGATGATCGTTTCACCTTCCGCGTTCCACCACACCTGGCGTGGATAGCCGTTGACGGTGCCTTCCGACATCGGCGCGGCGGGCAATTGATGTACGTCGAGCCACTGCTTGACGATCTCGTTGGCGTTGGCGGGGTTGACGGTGCGATCGGCGCTGCCGTGCCAGACCGATAGTTTCGGCCAGGAGCCCTTGTGATTGGAGGCGCTGCGCACCAGATCGCCCAGTTCGGAAGCCGGACGCGACGGCGACTGGAACATTCCGCTCAAGGCTTCCCGCATATTGGTGGCCACGCCGAACGGCAAGCCTGCGATGACGGCGCCGCCCGCGAATATTTCCGGATAGGTCGCAAGCATCACCGAGGTCATGGCGCCGCCGGCGGAAAGCCCGGTGACGAAGATGCGCTCGCGATCGATGCCGATATCGTCAACCGCGCGGGCGATCATCTGCCTGATCGAGCAGGCTTCGCCGCTATCGCGCGCGGTGTCTTCCCGGTTGAACCAGTTGAAGCATCCGTTGGCGTTGTTGAACGGCTGCTGCTGCGGCATCAGCAACGCGAAACCGTAATGTTTCGCCAGGGTCGACCAGCCTGCGCCCAAATCGTAAGCAGCCGCGCTCTGGCCACAGCCGTGCAGCACGACGACGAGGCCAGGCGCCGGCTGGAGGTTGTCGGGAGCGAACGTGAACATCCGCAGCGCGCCCGGATTCGACCCGAAGTTTCTGGTTTCGACGAGAGGACTGCGCTGGCCCGGCTTCAGGGTTCTACCGAAATCCGCAAAGCCGTTCAGCTTTGGCAGACCCCGCAGGTAGTCGACATTCTTGGCGAGGGACAACGGCAGCTCCTTGGCGACAGGTTTGTACCAACCCGACCAAGAACAGATAGTTGCTGCACTGCAAAATAAAAAGGCCGTGTGCTGTCATTCCCCAGAATTTCAAATAGACGTGTCTTTTATGCCGATGCGCGGCGCATCCATGACAGAAATACGGCGCTGGCGACGATTGAGAGCGCAAACAGCGCGAACGCCGCGAAAAGCGCCAGTCGGGCCGAATAAGCTGCCTCAATTGCAAAAAATACCGCGCCGATCGCTGCGACCCCGGCGGCGTTGGCGATCTGCGCCGTCGTGCCGTACATGCCCGATCCCGAGCCGGCGCTGGCCGGCTTTACCGTGGAAAGCACCGCGCTGGACAAGGGCGCCATCACCAGTCCCTGGCCGTAGCCGAAAACAACGAGCACCAGCGCCATTAACCACGCGCCGGGGGCATCGACTGATGCAACCACCAGCATCAGTGCCGCGAGACCGACAAGCTGGATCGCGCAGCCTTCGATCAGCACCCGCGTGCCGCGCTGCCGCGCCCGCGCTCCGCTGTGCTGGGAGGCAACGACGAAGGCCAGCGCTAAAGGCACGAAGACAAGGCCTGCCCGCAGCGGCGGGATGTGCAGCGCCTTCTGCATGAAGATCGTCATGACCAGATAGAATGACAGGTTGGCGAGGAAGAAAAAGAAGGCGGCGCACAGGCCGCGCAGGAACGCCACATCCGACAGCAGCGCCAGATCGATCAGCGGCATGCCGCCGCCCTTCGCGACCGAGCGTTCGAGCCGCAGGAAGCCGGCGACGATGGCGACACCCGCCGCCATCACCAGCCAGACCAAGGGTGACCAGTGTAAATCGTGACCGAACAATAGCGGCCCGATCAGGCACAGCAGGCCGGCGAACAGCACGAGCGCGCCCGATATATCGAGCCGGGTGCCGGCCCGCCGCGGCACCGACGGCATGATCCTCAATGCCGCGCCCATGATGACGAGGCCGAAGGGTACATTGACGAAGAACACCGTGCGCCAGCCGAGGCTCGCGAGATCCAACGTCACCAGCACGCCGCCGAGCAGAAAGCCGGCGGCGCCCGCCAGGCCGAGCACGATGCCGTAGATGCCGAAGGCACGGCCGCGCGAGGCGTCCGAAAACAAAAGATGCAGGGTGGCCAGCACCTGCGGCACCATCAGCGCCGCGGTCGCGCCTTGCGCCAGCCGTGCGGCAATCAGCTCGGGTCCGGAGCGCGCCAGCCCGCACCACAGCGAGGTGACGGTGAAGCCGAGCACGCCGGCCAGAAACACATTCCTGGTGCCGTAGATGTCGCCGAGCCGGCCGCCGGTGACCACCAGCGTCGCGTAGGCGATGAGATAGATGGCGATTACGGCCTCGACCTGGGCTGTGCTCGCATCGAGCTCTACCGCAATGGTCGGAAGCGCAACGTTGACGATGAAGGCATCGACCCCGAACATGAACTGCGCGGCGACGACGATCGCAAGCACCGCCCAGCGCCGCGAGAAATCCACATTGGCTGAAACGAGCTGATGCATCCGGTAGCTACCTGATCAGAAATCCGTTGCATGGATTGATCAGGTTTCGCGCGTCCCGGCGATTACCTCGCAGGTAAGTATTCACCGGGCGTTCTGGCCCGAACGCTGCACGGGGAGAAGGCCTGAAGCCCATCTTCAGCTGCCTTTCTAACCGTTCGCCCGCAGCGCTCCTGATGGGCGGCTTCGACGCTTCACTCCGAGCGTTCGAGGACGACGATCATGCGAAACGCAATCCGCCTTCGAACCGTCTGCGGCACTTTCTCCTCGAAAGCCAGCATCGGACGAACCAGCGCCGCTGGAATCAGCGACCAGTTCTGAAATCCGCCGCTCAGGGGGTACGCAAACAGGCTCAGCCAGTCCACCGTCCGGACGCGCAAGGCGGGAATCGCCGCTTCGACCCGCCTGCGCGCCGCCGGTGTTGCAAACAGAAGGGACGGGATGGCCTGGTTGGCGTCAAAGGGATCCCGATCCGGGTCGATCGGCACCTCGGCAAAGGGATCGACGCTCATATCCACCGGCTCCTCGTGAAAGCGATGGTAGAATTGGCGGGCCAGCGTCGTCATCGCCGGCTCGATCATTGCGAGCCGTCCGCCAGGCCGGAGCACGCGCGAGGCTTCCTTGAGAAATTCGATCGGGCGCTCCAGATGATGCAGAACGTCGAGCATCACGACGCCCGCAAAACATTCATTCGGGAACGGCAGCCGATGGGCGTCGGCGACGACATCGATGCCGGGAAAAGGAAGGATGTCGGTGGACACGACATCGGGCCTGGAATGCTTGATGTGGGCGGTCCCGCTGCCGATATCGAGAACGCGGCCTTGCGGACAGCAATCGAGCAACCGCCGGTGAAAATCCCGGTAGAGGAGGCGGATCGATTGTTTCTTTTCCCACTGGCTGCGATGAAGGATCTGGCGTTGGTCCAAATCGGCCGCGCTCCTGGTCATGGCAAATTCGCGATCAAACGGCTTTGAGCTTGCGATAGGCGAACCATACCATCTTCAGAAGCAGCCAGCCGTCCCGGAACCGGGAAATCTGGGTCTCGCCGAAAGTACGCGCCTTGTAGTGGATTGGCGTCTCGATGATCTTCAGATTCTGCTTGGCCGCGCCGAAGATCAGATCGAAATCGCCGAACGGATCGAAATTGCCGAAATAGTCGCGCTCCCGCGCCAGCACTTCGTAATCCTTCCGCAGCAGTACCTTGGTGCCGCACAGCGTGTCCGTCAGCCTCGTGTTGACGAGATAGCTGAACAGATAGGCGAAGCAGCGGTTGGCGATCAGATTGAGCGGCCGCATCGCATCCTGCTCCATCGGATAGATCAGGCGGTGCCGTTGACGAATTCGGCCTTCCCGGTCTCGATGACCGCATGGTATTTCGGCAGCGCCTCCGGCGGCATCGTCAGGTCGGCATCCAGAATCATCAGGACGTCGCCGGTCGCCGCGGCAAATCCCTTCCGGACCGCATCGCCCTTGCCCTTGCCGTCCTGCCTGAGGACCTTGATATCCCAAGCGCCGCGATAGGCATCGCGCACCCGCTCGCATTCCTCGAATGTTCCGTCGCTGGAATTGCCCTCGACAAACAAGATCTCCTGTGCGGCGCCGAACCTCGGCATCCGGGAAATCGCACTCTCGATATTGCCTCTTTCGTTCCGGCAGGGAATGACGATGCTCACCGAAAATTTCCGGTCCGGAAACTTCCGCACCGGGCGTCCGACGATATAGGTCCGCAGGCACAGCTGCCTGATCCCCGGCAGCGGCGCGATGAACCGGTTGACGAGCGGGCCGAGGCCGAACCAGTGCAGCGGAATCAGCTGCCTCTGCTCCTGGCTGATTACCTCGAAATCCGCCAGATCCATCAGGTTCAGGAAGTCGGCGGTTGCGATGTAGTTGATCTGGGTCTGTCGGCTCTTGAGCTTCAGCATCTCCCCGAGCTTCAAGATCGGCTCCCACAGGTGGGAGTAATAGGCGATGATGATCCGCGTCGAGGGCGCGCACAGGTGATGCACCAGCCTCAACGTGCTATCGATGTCTTCGAACATGCCGATGGTGTCGGCGATCACGATGTAATCGAACGGCCCTTCGATCGGAGCCACCGTCGCCGGATCTTCGACGTCGCCGAGGACAAAATTCAGGGCAGGATAAAGCTCCCTGGCCTTGGCGACGGTCCTGATGCTGAAATCGACGCCGACGCCATAGGACGGCTCCAGCGCCGCGAGCAAATCTCCCCGGCCGCAGCCCAGTTCCAGAACCCGCTTGCCTGGAGGAATCAGGAATCGCATGAACCTGCGATCGCCTTCGCGATAGGCGGCGTTGAACTTGCCCCCCTGATATTGTTCGCCGCCGCTGGCTTCGAACTGCTCGAGCAGTTCGCGCTTTCTCCGGCTGGAAAATTCCGCGGGCCTGTTTTCATTTGGCTTGGTTGGATCCATCGCGGCCTCGATTGAACTCACGGCTGATGGCTCCGCCGGGAGGTATCCCCC
>JBAUUA010000520.1:0-2091 GCA_049582465.1 Bradyrhizobium sp.
GCATAGGCCAGGCCGCCAAGCGCCGGGCCGGTGATGGTCGCAAGCTGGCCGACACCGCTCGATACCGCGGTGGCCCGCTGCAGCGAGCCCGGCGGCGCCACCAGCGGCAGCAGCGCGGCCGTCGCCGGGCTCTCGAACGCGCCGGCCGTTCCCAGCACCGCCATGGCCACGAAAATCTGCCACACCGTGAGCGAGCCGGCATAGGCGCCCCATGCGAGCAGCAGCGCCATCAGCGCCTCGACGGTCAGGCAGATTTGCACCACCCGCCTGCGCTCGTAGCGATCGACCGCGTGTCCCGCCACGAATACCAGGAGCGCCGTGGGCAGGAACTGGACCAGTCCGACCATGCCGAGATCGAACGCGCTGCCGGTCATGTCGTAGATCTGCCAGCCGACGGCGACGGCCGCGATCTGGCCGGAGAACCGCGAGAAACTCCGCGACAGCACGAACAGCAGAAACGAGCGGTGTTTGAGCAGGGCGCTGGAGCCCGCGGGCATCAGGGACGACATCGTACACCGGTTCTGCTTCACGTCGAACTGTGAGCAGTCGCCCGCTCCAAGTCTCCAGTGAGGCCGTGGCCGACCCCTGCTCCGTTGTCAATGCCGCCGCTCCGGCGTTGGCGGGATACAGCATTGCGCTTCGAAGCGTGGCGCTGCCATAATCGCCGCGGGCCTCGGGGGAATCATGCTTCAAGTGCAATCGGCGTTCGGCGTGTTGGCGTTGCTCGCGATCGCTTTCGCATTCGGGGAGAACCGCCGCAGCGTTTCGCTCCGGCAGGCGGCCATTGGGCTTTTCGTCACCCTGCTCACTGCCATCGTCCTGATCAAGCTGCCGGTCGTCGCGCATGGCTTCGGCGTCATCAACGACGCGGTCGGCGCGATTTCGCAGGCCTCGCGCGCCGGCACCTCCTTCGTGTTCGGTTATCTCGGCGGCGGCGCGCTGCCGTTCGACCCGAAAGCGCCGGGCGCTGATTTCATTCTCGCCTTCCAGGCGCTGCCGGTGGTGCTGGTGATGAGCGTGCTGACCACGCTGCTGTTCTATTGGCATATCCTGCCGCCGATCGTGCGCGGCATGGCGTGGCTTTTGGAACGCACGCTCGGCGTCGGTGGCGCGGTGGGGCTTTCCACGGCCGCCAACATCTTCCTCGGCATGGTGGAAGCGCCGCTGTTCATCCGGCCGTATCTGGCGCAACTGACGCGCAGCGAATTGTTCCTGGTGATGACGGGCGGCATGGCCGGCATCGCCGGCACCGTGCTGGTGCTCTACGCCACGCTGCTGGCGCCGCTGATTCCCGATGCCGCCGCGCATTTCGTCATCGCCTCGGTGCTGGGCGCGCCGGCGGCGATCCTGATTAGCCTGATCATGGTGCCGGAGACCAGCGACGTCAGGACCAGCGGCGCGCTCAGCGATCCCGAGATACACGCTTCATCGACCATGGACGCCATCGTCAAGGGCACGGTGGCCGGCCTCGAACTCCTGCTCAACATCGTGGCGATGCTGATCGTGCTGGTGGCGCTGGTCTATCTCGCCAACGCCATTTTGGGTCTGTTGCCCGATATCGGCGGCAGGATCTCGTTGCAACGGATGCTCGGATACATCATGGCGCCGGTGTGCTGGCTGATGGGCCTGCCCTGGCCGCAAGCCGTCACCGCGGGCAGCCTGATGGGCACCAAGACCGTGCTCAACGAGCTGATCGCCTATGTCGACCTGTCGAAACTGGGGCCGGACGCGCTCGATCCGCGCTCGCGGCTGATCATGCTCTATGGGATGTGCGGTTTTGCAAACTTCGGCAGCCTCGGCATCATGATCGGCGGCCTCGGCACCATGGCGCCGGAGCGCCGCGAGGAGATCAATTCGCTCGGATTGAAGTCGATCGTCTCGGGCACGCTGACGACCTGCCTGATGGGCGCGATCGTGGGGGTGCTGACGTAACCCTCCGCCGTCATTCCGGGATGGTCCGAAGGACCAGACCTCAGATGCGCAATTGCGCATCGGGGAATCTCGAGATTCCGGGTTCGCGTCTTCGACGCGCCCCGGAATGACGAGCGGTGACTAGGTCAGCACCCCCACGATCGCGCCCATCAGGCAGGT
>JBAUUA010000521.1:0-3920 GCA_049582465.1 Bradyrhizobium sp.
ATTCAAATGCAACCGGTTTTCGGCAACGTCGCCGCCAATGTCGCGCACACCCTCGAACTGATCGATCGGGCCGCGTCGCAAGGCGCCGACCTCGTCGTGCTGCCGGAATTGTCCAATACCGGTTACATGTTCGCCTCGCGCGAGGAGGCATTCGGCCTTGCCGAGCAGATTCCCGGCGGGCCGTCGGTTGACGCCTGGGCGGAGCGCGCGGCGCGGCACGGCATGCATATCGTCGCGGGCATTACCGAACGATCCGGGCCTGATCTCTACAACAGCGCCGTCGTGATCGGCCCCGAAGGCTATATCGGCACGTTCAGGAAAGTGCATCTCTGGAACGAGGAGAACTTGTTCTTCGAGCCCGGTAATCTTGGCTTTCCCGTGTTCCATACGCCGATCGGCCGCATCGGCGTTGCGATTTGCTACGACGGCTGGTTCCCGGAGACGTTCCGGCTCTGCGCCCTGCAGGGCGCGGACATCGTCTGCGTGCCGACCAACTGGGTTCCTATTCCCGGGCAAGCCGAAGGGCGTGAAGCCATGGCGAACATCCTGGCGATGGCGGCGGCCCATTCGAATTCGATCTTCATCGCCTGCGCCGATCGCGTCGGCGTCGAGCGGGGGCAGCCCTTCGAGGGCCAGAGCCTGATCGTCAGTTACACCGGATGGCCTGTCGTCGGGCCGGCCAGCCGGGACGCGGAAGACGTCCTCATCGCCGAAGTCGATCTCGGCGAGGCCCGGCGTAGACGCAATTGGAACGCCTTCAACCAAGTCCTGCGTGATCGCCGCGCCGACGTCTATGACGAGATGCTCGGCTCCGGTGCGAAGCGCGGCTGGTACTGATCCCCATCGTCTCGCATCCCGTACGTCCACTTAACCCCAGGAGTATTGATCCATGACACCCACTCGTTCGTTCTCGGCTTTGCTTGCCGCCGCGGCCTGCACCACGCTCCTCGCTGCTCCCGCACTTGCCGCGGAGCCGATCAAGATAGGCGTGCCGGTCGGCCTGTCCGGCGCCAACAGCGTCGTCGCACCCTCCGTGGTGCAGTCGGCCCAACTCGCCGTCGAGGAGATCAACGCAAAGGGCGGCGTGCTTGGCCGTCAACTGGCGCTGGAAGTCGCCGATGACGCCTCGGGCGCGGCCGGCGCGCAGAAGGCGTTCGACAGCCTCGTGTTTCAAAAGAAGGTCGACGTGCTGATCTCGATGGAGACGAGCGCGGCGCGCAACGCGGCGCTCCCGATCGTGGCGCGCGGCAAGGTGCCCTACATCTATACGTCGTTCTATGAAGGCAAGTCCTGCAGCCCGTTCATGTATGTCAATGCCTGGGTGCCGGAACAGCAGGTGCCGCCGATCGTCGATTATTTCAACAAGGAAAAGGGCGCCAAGAAGTTCTTCCTGATCGGCTCAGACTACGCGTTCGGTCGCGGCATGCTGGCCTTCACCAAGGCCTATATCGAAAAGACCGGCGGCAAGGTGGTCGGCGAGGAATATCTGCCGATGGACGGCAGCGACTGGACATCGATTATCTCGAAACTGAAGAGCGCGGCGCCGGATGCGCTGATTACGTCGACGGCCGGCGGAGCGCCGAACGTCACCCTGACCAAGCAACTTCGCGCCGCCGGCGTCGCGCTTCCCTATGGCAACCTCGCGGTCGACGAGGGCACAGCCAAGGGCATGGGGACCGACGCGGAAGGCATCTATCTCTCGGCCTCCTATGTGACCGGCATTGACAGCGCCGCCAACAAGAGCTTCCTGGCCGCCATGCAGAAGAAATTCGGGGCCGAGCTGAAGACCCCGAACGATCTTTCGGTACCGGAATATGAAGCGGTCTATGCTTACAAGGCCGCAGCGGAAAAGGCCGGCAGCACCGAGGAGGCCAAGGTCCTGAAGGCGCTCGGCGAGGTCTCGGTGGAAGGTCCGCGCGGCAAGATCGAGATGTCGAAGCAGCATCACGCGCCATTGACCATGTATCTCGGCCAGGTGCAGGCCGATGGCTCGGTGAAGGTCATCAAGAGCTTTCCCAATGTCGATCCGGGTGCGCAGTGCCCGAACCTGAAGCCTTGACGTGAAACGCCGGCGGCGGAGGAGGGAACTGCCTTCTTCCGCCCCGGCTCAATCCGGTTCCGCCCGCATGATCACGCTCGCCCTCGACATTGTCACTACCGCTGCGATCCTCTTCATCGTTTCCGCCGGTCTGTTGATCGTGTTCGGCGTGATGAAGATCATCAATTTCGCGCACGCGTCCTTCATCACCGTCGGGGCCTACGCCGCGCTGGTGGCCTCACGCCTCGGGCTGCCGCCGGTGCTGGCGCCCGCGCTGGCTTTTCTCGCGGGCGGGCTGATCGGGGCCGTTGCCGAGCGCGTCGTGGTGCGGCGGCTTTACGGCCGGCCGCTGGATGCAATCCTGGCGACCTGGGGCCTGAGCATCGTGATCGGTCAGTTGGTGACGCTCGGCTTCGGGCGCGAAGTGCAGTTCGTGCCGTCTCCGCTCTCGGGGACGGTGATGATCCTGGGCGAGGACTATTCGGGCTATCGTCTGTTGATGGTGGTGGCGGCGATCGTGATCGCCACCTTGTTCA
Source organism: Bradyrhizobium sp. (assembly GCA_049582465.1). Taxonomy (GTDB): domain Bacteria; phylum Pseudomonadota; class Alphaproteobacteria; order Rhizobiales; family Xanthobacteraceae; genus Bradyrhizobium. The sequence goes on from JBAUUA010000521.1 coordinate 2,575, forward strand.
CTGGGCTTCTCAACGGCACGCGGCTCGGTCTTTCCACACGCGCCGTGATCATGAACGAGACGCTGGCGCAAGGCTTGGGCATCGACAGCACACGGGTCCGCCTGATCACCTTCGGCATCGGTTGTGGTCTCGCCGCGACCGCCGGCGCCCTGATCACGCCGCTGGCCAGCGTCGATCCCAATATGGGGCTGTCCTGGCTGATCGGTGCCTTCATGCTGGTGATGATTTCGGGCGGCTCGCTCCTGACGCTCGGACTGTCCTGCATCGTGCTCGGGGGCCTGCAGGTGCTGGCCTCCACCTTCATCAGCCCGATCCTCGGCGGCCTGACCATCGCGGTGCTGGCCGCCGTGGCGCTTCGCCTCCGGCCGGAAGGATTTGCCCGTGCCTGATCGTGACTCTGCGCTGCAATCGACGGCATCGACGTCGCTGCCGGGCGTGTCGGGCTGGCTCGTCCGCGTCGGACTTCCTACCGTCGTCGCGATGGTCCTAGTTATCGCCGGCCCCTGGGTCCTCGATACCTATACGCTGAACATCATGGTCCGCGCCCTATTCGTTGCGATCGCGGCGGTCACAGTCGATGTGTTGTGGGGGTTCAGCGGCACGCTGACGTTCGGGCAATCGGCCTTCTTCGGGATAGGCGCCTACGCCCTGGCGATCATCTTCACCCAATTCGGCTTTGGTCCCTGGCAAGCGCTGCTGGCGCTCGCGGCCGCGATAGCTGTGGCGGCCGCCGTGGCGGGGTTCGTCGGCTGGCTGTCGTTCTATCCAGGATCCACGCCGCTCTACGCTTCCGTGATCTCGCTGGTGCTGCCGATCGTCGTGGTGCAGCTGCTGTATTCCGGCGGGTCGTTCACCGGTTCCTCCAGCGGGCTGGTCGGGTTCGAAAGTTTTGATCTGTCGCTCGAGGCCTGGTTCCGCCTGGCCGGCGCCACGGTCGTCGCCACCGTGGTCGTGGCCTCGGTCGCGCTCTCCAGCGACGCGGGACGTGTGCTGAGCGCGATGCGAGATAATGACGAGCGCTGCAGCTATCTCGGGATCGACACGTCGCAGGTTCGCATCGGCTTGACGGTGATCGCGGGCGTGGTCGCAGCCCTGGCCGGCTTCGGCTATGTTGGTTTCAGCGGCGTCGCCGCTCCGGAGAATGCCGGCTTCGTGTTCGGCACCCAGCTCGTGGTCATGGTGGCGCTCGGCGGCCGTGGCTCCCTGATCGGCGCGGTGGTCGGCGCCGTGGTGATCGAAGTTGCCAGCGCCTATCTCTCCAGCAGTCTTCCCTTCGTCTGGGAACTGATCGTCGGCGTCGCCTTCGTGCTAGTGATCGTCGTGCTGCCCGGCGGTCTGTTCGGCAG
>JBAUUA010000522.1:0-1703 GCA_049582465.1 Bradyrhizobium sp.
CAGCGTCAAATATTTCTGCATCACTTCCGCCTTGGCGGAGTAGTTGAATTTGACGTCCTGCTGCAGGTTGGGCTGCATGATCCGCAGCTTGACCTTCGCGACGTCAGCCGTCGGGTGCAGGCTCAGGCGAACGCCGCCGAAAATGCCCATGGCGAAGAGCAGAAACAGCGCGGCCACCGGTGCAATCCAGGGCGCGCGACCGCGCCGACCGCCGTCGATCAGCACGGCGGGGCTTGCGAAGATCGCGACGCTGAGAAACGTCATGCCCCACAGGCCGATCAGCGACGCCGTCTGCGCCAGCGCCAGCGGCTCCGACAGCGCGTAGCCGAACGCGTTCCATGGAAAGCCCGTGAGCACATGCCCGCGCAGCCATTCGCTGATGGTGAGAGAAAGGGCAAGCGCGATCACCCGCGAAGCGTCCTTTGTCCAGATCAGGCGCGCCAGCGCAAAACCCAGCGCGGTGAACAGGGCGAGATAGGCCGGCAGGCCCAGCACGGCGAACGGCATCAGCCAGGCGAAGGTGGATGCGTCGACCAGGAACGCGTAGCCGATCCAGTACAGGCCCGGCACGAAATAGCCGAGACCGAACCACCAGCCGGCCATCGCTGCCGCCGGCACGCCGCGCAGCCGTCCGGCGCCGGCGCCGTCGATCAGCCAGACCATGACCGGAAAGGTCAGAAACAGCACCGGCCACGCATTGAACGGCGCCATCGCCAGCGCCGACAGCGCGCCGGCGGCGAGCGCGATGCCGGCGCGTTTCCAGCCCCACGCCAGGATGATCGCAAGAGCGAGCGTGCGGAGTTTATCCAGGGCGATCACTGCGAGCCGGCTCCTTCGCCGGATGGCGGCGGGCTCGCATTGTCATTGGCCTGTGCCGGACCTTGTTCCGGCGTGGCCTCGCGGCGACGGCCCTCGCGCGGCGCCCGCGCCGGCGGACGCTCCTTGCGCGTGGCGATGCGCAGCCGTTTGACGCGCCGCGGATCGGCGTCGAGCACTTCGATTTCGTAATTGCCGGGGCCGGAAATCACCTCGCCGCGCACCGGCAGGCGGCCGACATGGGTCACCAGATAGCCGCCGAGCGTCTCGACCTCCTCGCCGGCCTCGCCGGTGACGAAATCCTCGCCGATCACGGAGCGGACGTCGTCGAGGCTGGCGCGCGCGTCGGCAATGCAGGAATTGTCGGCCTGCCGCACGATCGCCGGCGGCTCGTCGCTGTCATGCTCGTCGTCGATCTCGCCGACGATCTGCTCGACGATGTCCTCGATCGACACCAGCCCGTCGGTGCCGCCATATTCGTCGACCACCAGCGCCAGATGGATGCGCGAGGCCTGCATCTGCGCCAGCAGATCGATCGCCCGCATCGACGGCGGCACGTAAAGCAGTTTTCGGATGATGTTGCTTTCCGACAGCGGCAGTGCCAGATCGACCGCGCGCAGATCGAGTCCGGCCGGAAACGGCTTCTTGCGCTTGGTCTTGCCGCTATCGGACACGCGCGCTCTTGCGGTCATGAACGCCAGCAGATCGCGGATGTGCACGATGCCTTCGGGGTCGTCGAGGGTCTCGTTGTAGACCACCAAGCGCGAATGCGCGGCGCTTTCGAACAGGCTCATCAATTCGCCGAGCGGGATGTCGCGCTTGACCGCGATGATGTCGGCGCGGTAGACCATGACGTCGGCGATGCGCCGTTCATGCAAGCCCAGGAT
>JBAUUA010000523.1:0-1810 GCA_049582465.1 Bradyrhizobium sp.
GATGAATCCGGTGCGGCGCAAATGCTGGTGACGGAAAGCAAGCGCAAGAAGATCATCGGCATCAAGGAAATCGAGACGACCATCGCGACCATGGCGCGGATTCCGCCAAAGAGCGTGTCGAAGGACGATGCCGAGGTTCTCAAGCACCTCGAACAGACGCTGAAGCGGGTAGTGTTCGGCCAGGACAAGGCGATCGAAGCGCTGTCGGCCTCGATCAAGCTGTCGCGCGCGGGCCTGCGCGAACCGGAGAAGCCGATTGGCTGCTATCTGTTCTCGGGTCCCACCGGCGTCGGCAAGACCGAGGTGGCAAAACAGCTCGCGGCCTCGCTCGGCGTCGAGCTGATCCGCTTCGACATGTCGGAATACATGGAGCGGCACACGGTGTCGCGCCTGATCGGCGCGCCTCCGGGCTATGTCGGCTTCGACCAGGGCGGCCTTCTGACCGACGGCGTCGACCAGCATCCGCATTGCGTGGTGTTGCTCGACGAAATCGAGAAGGCGCATCCGGATCTCTACAACGTGCTGCTGCAGATCATGGATCACGGCAGGCTGACCGACCACAACGGCAAGCAGGTCAATTTCCGCAACGTGATCCTGATCATGACCACCAATGCGGGCGCCGCCGATCTGGCGCGGCAGGCCTTCGGCTTCACGCGCAACAAGCGGGAAGGCGATGACCACGAAGCCATCAATCGGCAGTTCGCGCCCGAGTTCCGCAACCGGCTCGATGCCATCGTGTCGTTCGCGCATCTCAATCCCGACGTGATCGGGATGGTGGTCGAGAAGTTCGTGCTGCAGCTCGAGGCCCAGCTCGCCGACCGCGATGTCACCATCGAGCTGTCGGAGCCGGCCAAGGCCTGGCTGATCCACCACGGCTATGATGAGCAGATGGGTGCGCGGCCGATGGCGCGCGTGATCCAGGAGCACATCAAGAAACCGCTGGCCGACGAGGTGCTGTTCGGCAAGCTGAAGGGCGGCGGCCACGTGCGCGTCGTGCTGGTCAAGGACGAGGCGGGCGCGGAAGGCGCAGAGAAGATCGGCTTCGAATTCGTCGAAGGGCCGGTCACGCCGAAGCCGGAAAAGCTGCCCGGCACGCGCAAGCGCACCGCGCCGCGCAAGCCGAAATCCGGCGGCCCCGGCGGCGGCTCGAAGGGCCCGGCCTCGCGAGGTCCGCTGGTCAAGGTTTGAGCGGTCGATATCGTCAACGAAGAAGCCGGCGCGTCGCGAGACCGCCGGCTTTTTGCTGGGCCGATAATCCGCCGGGATCACGAAACCATGGCTGCGACCATCGCTATCTTGAGCGTTTGTGCGCTTGAATGGCCTTGAGATAGTTGATCGCGGCCTCGGCGTCTTCGCGACTGAACCGGAACGTCGGCATATCCGGGTGGATGGTGCTCAAGCCCTCCTGCAGCCGTGCCGCAAAGTCGGTGTCGTAGAGCTTTTCGTCTCCGAGCGTGCGAAAGAGCGGGGCATCGGCGTGCGGGCTCTGGCCCCGCAGGCCGACGGCGTGACAGCGTCCGCACAGCGTTCCGAGCAACGCCTTTCCCCGCTGCTGCTCGGAATCGAGGGCATGACCGGCAGTGCCCCAAACGCAAACCATCAAAACCGTGAGGCAGATTTTCTTCATGACCGCTCCCTGCGATACCCCGCGTTTGCCGTGGTAGAGCGGAAGGCACCCGCCGTATTGACCTCTGTCAAACCGGCCTGCGGCTGCGTGCATCGCATCAGGCGCGAGGGATGAAACGGCCGGCGTTTTATGTGCGTGGACAAACCGCGATCGTGCCCCGTGGCGTGGTGTAGCTGGCGGTGG
>JBAUUA010000524.1:0-2739 GCA_049582465.1 Bradyrhizobium sp.
GCGCAGCAGATCGCGTCAAACGATCCGGTATCGGAATACGCTCGCCGGCCCGCGCCGCAAGGACTCGACGTCCATGGCCGCCCTGCACCTGTTGCCGGATCGCCACAGGGCGACGATCATTTGGATATCCCGGCCTTCCTGCGCCGGCAGTCCAACTGAGGATTGTTACAATTCGCACGGCAAAAGAGGTCCCGGCTCCAGCCAGCCGGGACCTTGTTTTTTGCCCGGGCGGAGGTCGAGGTCGCTCCAGCAAGCAACTGATTTTAAATGATTAATTATTCATTCCGTGGTGGGATGGCATGGTCGATATCGTCGCGAAAGCCGGTGTAATTTGGTTAAGCTTTGGCGCGAATGCGGCAGAGATTGGGTAACAATCGGTAAAAAACCGTGAGTTGGCGCTCTTTGAGGCAGTGCTATTGTCTTGCCGTGACTTGGGGAAACTTAGAGACGAATCAAACGGAACCACACGCGTTCTCGTCTGGTCTGATCTCTTGGTAAGTCGGTAGTGGGCGGTTCTCGCATGAAATTCAGCCGGCAGACAACGCTTCGCTCGCAAGCCACCGTGACTGGCGTCGGCGTACATTCCGGTCTTCCCGTCAGTCTGACCATCGGACCTGCATCCGTCGATGCGGGTTTTGTTTTTGTCCGCACCGGCTTGGACGGTCGCGACCGCGAAGTTCAGGCCGTAGCGGAGTCGGTGATCGCCACTGAATTTGCAACGGTGCTGGGCGACCGTGAAGGCCCGCTGGTTTCCACCGCCGAGCACGTGCTTGCTGCGCTGCGGGGAATGGGCGTAGACAACGCCACCATCGAAATCGACGGCCCTGAAGTTCCGATCATGGACGGCAGCGCGGCGGCCTTCGTCGCCGCGATCGATCAGGCCGGTATCCTGACCCAGTCGGGGTCGCGCCGTTTCCTCCAGGTCTTGAGGCCGGTGCAGGTGACGATGGGCGATTCGTTCGGCGAACTGCGGCCGCACGCGGCCGGCTTCCGCGCCGAGATCGACATCGACTTCGCCAATCCCGTGATCGGCCGCCAGAGCTATTCTCTCGATCTCAGCCCGGAACGGTTCCGCCGCGAGATCTGCCGCGCCCGCACCTTCGGCTGCATGAGCGACGTCGCGCGGCTGTGGAGCGCCGGCTTTGCGCTCGGCGCCTCGTTCGAGAATACGGTGGTGTTCGACGACACCCGCCTGCTCAACACCGAAGGCCTGCGCTACCGCGACGAATGCGCCCGCCACAAGGCCCTCGACGTGATCGGCGATCTCGCGCTGGCCGGCCTGCCGATGCTCGGCGCCTATCACTCGGTGCGTGGCGGCCACAAGCTCAACCACGCCGTGCTCACGGCCCTGCTGGCCGACCGCACCGCCTGGCGGGTGATCGAAGCCGAAACCGCCCGTCGCTCGCGCGCCTACGCCGAAGCCGGCAGTGGCATGGTCGGCGGCATGATCGCGCCGGCCTACGGCCCCGACGTGTCCTGACTTTCGTCTTCGAAATGTCCTGACTTTCGTCTGGAATCGTCCCGCGCGAGCCCCGGATGGCCGTGCACAGCTCAATTCGGCAAAGTAACCATGTTCGGCCGCGAGCGGCCCAAGCCGCCTTAATCCGGGCGAAATGCCTGCGTATCCGGTTGGTTAACAGACTTTTTTCGGGTAGATAGCCCCGGTTGCACAGCAGGCGCCACGGGCACGGCAATCATTGCGTCCTTCAGGCTGACGGGCGCGCGGCGGGCACTGCAGCACAGGCGTCAGGTCTAAGATTCATGTCGGCACAGCGTATGACGCTCGAACTGCGCAGGATATCGGCCGGCGCCCGATTGGGCCGAGGATTGCGTCTGGCCGCGGGCCTGATCGTGCTCGCGATTCCCTTGAGCGGCTGCGGCACCGGCGCGCTGTGGGACAAGTTCCTGGCCAAGGACGACACCTTCGTCGACGAGCCGGCGGACAAGCTCTACAATGAAGGCCTGTTCCTGATGAATCAGAAACAGGATCCGAAGGCGGCGTCGAAGAAGTTCGAAGAGGTCGACCGCCAGCATCCTTATTCCGACTGGGCGCGCAAGTCGCTGCTGATGTCGGCCTATGCCTTCTACAATGCCGGCGACTATGACAGCTGCATCGGCGCCGCGACCCGCTACGTCACCCTGCACCCGGGAAGCCCGGACGCGGCTTACGCGCAATATCTGATAGCGGCCTCGCACTACGACCAGATTCCGGATATTTCGCGCGACCAGGGCCGCACCGAGAAGGCGATCGCCGCGCTGGAAGAGGTGATTCGCAAATATCCGACCTCGGAATATGCCATCAGCGCCAAGGCCAAGCTCGAAGGCGCGCGCGACCAGCTCGCCGGCAAGGAAATGGATGTCGGCCGCTATTACATGGAAAAGCGCGACTACACCGCCGCCATCAACCGCTTCAAGACCGTGGTCACCCGCTATCAGACCACCCGGCATGTCGAGGAAGCGCTGGCCCGGTTGACGGAAGCCTATATGGCGATCGGCATCGTCGGCGAGGCGCAGACCGCGGCCGCCGTGCTCGGGCATAATTTTCCTGATAGCCCCTGGTACAAAGACGCCTATAATCTTGTAAAGTCTGGCGGAGTCGAGCCGAGCGAGAACACGGGCTCCTACATCTCCAAAGCCTTCAAAAAACTGGGTCTCGGTTAGGATCTTACTTTCCATGCTGGCGCGTCTTTCGATCCGTGACATCGTCCTGATCGAACGGCTCGATATCGAGTTTTCCCG
>JBAUUA010000525.1:0-3245 GCA_049582465.1 Bradyrhizobium sp.
CGTGAACTTCGCGACCAGGCCTTCCAGCGGCTTGTAGGTCGTCTTGGCGAGATCGGTATAGAGACCCGCGATCTTCTGCGACTCCGCAACGAACGTCTCGTAAGCGGACTTGGCGAACTCGGTCTGCACTTCGAGCGCCTTGTCCAGCGACTTCACGCCGGACAGCTTCTCGACAAACGACTTGGTGTCTTCAAACGACTTCTTGGTGTAGTCGCCATAGGCGCTGGCGATGGCCTGAAGGCCGTTCTGGACGCTGGCCGCCGAGGCCACGACCGTATCGAGGTGCTCTTTGCCGTACTGCTGAATGTCTTCAACTTTGATCATGATGGAGAAGTCCTTCCCAGACTGATGTGCAACCTGCCGGGAGGTCCCGGCTCCCTTGACACTGCCTCAATATAGTGCAGCGCACAAAAAAGTCAAGAATCTTTGTGCGACGCACAAATATATTCGATTAACCGCTAATCCCGGGGGTTTAGGCAAGGGATAATTAATCTTTTGGAAACTCAGGCCCCCTAACCTGATTCCCAGACTGTCCGGGTCCGGGCAGGCAGCCGAAAGGCGTTTTCGCACAGTCTCTTAGGTCGAATGGCGGCTTCTACCGCGATGCCGCGGGAAAAGCCTGCCGCGATGGAGCGGTTTGAGCAGGGAAACCTCGCCGGCGGTTGGGCATAATTTGGCCTCACGAACCGGTGATCAAGACAGAAATTGGGACGGGGAAGTCATGCTTCGCACAACCTTGGGCTCCTCGCGTGTTTTGCGGGTTTGCGTTTTCGGGCTGGTCACGGTCTCCACAGCGGTCCTCTTCACCAGCGACAACGCCGAAGCGCGGCGTTACCGTCACACCCGTCACCACGCCCATGTCCGCCATCAGGAAGCGCACGAGAGCTATAGCCCGGCGTTCTCCTCCATCATCGTCGACGGCAATTCCGGCTCCACCCTCTCCGCCAACAATCCCGATGCCAGCCGTCATCCGGCCTCGCTGACCAAGATCATGACGCTCTATCTGCTGTTCGAGCGCCTCGACACCGGCAAGATGAAGCTCGACACCGAAATGGCGGTTTCCGAACACGCCTCCGAGCAGGCTCCAACCAAGCTCGGGCTTCGTCCGGGTCAGACCATCCGTGTCGAGGACGCCATCAAGGGACTGGTGACGCGCTCCGCCAATGACGCCGCCGTCGTGATCGCCGAAGCCGTCGGCGGCGACGAAGACGATTTCGCCAAGATGATGACCCGCAAGGCGCGCGCGCTCGGCATGAGCCGGACGACCTATCGCAACGCCTCGGGCCTGCCCAACGACGAACAGGTCACGACGGCACGCGATCAGGCGACGCTGGGCCGCGCGATCCAGGACCGCTTTCCGCGCTACTATCGCTACTTCTCCACGGAAGCTTTCAACTATCATGGCCAGACGATCCGCAATCACAATCACCTGATCGGCAGCGTCGAAGGCGTGGACGGCATCAAGACCGGTTACACGCGCGCCTCGGGATTCAATCTCGTGACCTCGATGCACCGCGGCAACCGCTTCCTGGTCGGCGTGGTCATGGGCGGCCGCAGCGGCAGCTCGCGCGACGCCACCATGCGCAACCTGCTCGCCGAAAATCTCGAAAAGGCCGCCAGCAAGCGCACCGTCGCCGCGATCACCGAGCGCAACTCATCCGATTCCGCCACCGATGGCGCGCAGGCCGAGACCGAGCAGCGACCGGAGCCCGCGGCTCCAGCGCAGGATGCGGTTCAGGTCGCGGCTGAGCCAGCCGCGGCCGCCGCGGCCCACCCGACCGGATCGGTCACCCGATCGGTCTTCGCCGCCGCCACCGCGGCGGTGCCGCCGCCCAAGACCGAGCCTGCTCCGCTGACCAATGGGGTGATCCAGGCGCAGGCGCTTGCCATCATTCCCGGTTCGTCCGAGCCGATGAAACCGGTCAAGGTCAAGACCGTTCAGGTCAAGGCCGGACAGGTGAAGCTGGCCTCGGCCGCTTCCCCCCAACCGGCCCCGCCGATCACCAGCGCGATCCCGGCGCAACGCCCGGAAGTGCCGGAGACATCAAGCGCGGTCATGGCCAAAGCCGAAGGCAACAAGACCGAAACCAATCGGTTCGAGGCTGCCAAAACCGAGATTGCGAAACCTGAGATGCCGCCGCAGCCCGCCGGCCACGGCACCGGCAACGGTCTGCTCGGCGTGCTTCCCGCCTCCAGCCTTCCCGCCTCATCGACATCGCATGCCACCTCTTCCCAGGCATTGGCCTACGCGGATCCGGCCCCCCGCTCCCAGCCGCAGGCCGTCCAGCAAACCAACGCCGACAAGCCGGCCGCTGTCCACACCGGCTGGATCGTTCAGGTCGGCGCGCTCGAGAGCGAAAACGAAGCACAGCAGCGCCTCGACGCGGCCCGCAACCAGGCCCGCGGTCTGCTCGCGAAGGCCGATCCGTTCACCGAACCGGTCGTCGCCAAGGGCGACAAGAAGCTGTACCGGGCCCGCTTCGCCGGCCTCGACCGCGATCAGGCCGAGGCGGTATGCCGGACGCTGAAGCGCTCCGACATCTCCTGCATCACCGTCCGCAACTGATCGACATCGGTTAACAAATCATGAGACGGGCAACGGCGCGTTTGCGCCTTGCCTACCCCAGTCATGATCTGGGGGTGTTGCGGCGTCGCGGAATTTTGTGACCGGCGCGCGCCCGCGCGAAATCCCGGGCTTTTCCGTCCTATTTCTCAGAGCATCTCGGTTGGATGGCACAGATGCCGGCCTCGAAGCCGGTTTCGCGGCGGGTCTGCGTCAATTCGATCACGCAGCAACCTCACGGCTGCAAACTTCTCGTCAAGATTTAGCGGTTAATACTGCAGACACGAAAGATCGACCACGCCGGATAACGGCGGGCGGCAACGGGGCGTCAGCCGGAGCAAGAACGGAAATCATCGGTTTGTGGCGTCGGTAGCGTTGTCTGGAGTCAGCTGTGATGCGTTCGAAGCAAAGTATCCTTGGCCTCGTTTACACGGGCGGCGAGGTACGTCGACCCCCCCTGGTCGGGATGCAGTTTCTTCATGAGCGCGCGGTGCGCCCGGCCGATCTCGTCACGCCCCGCCCCCGGCTGCAGGCCAAGGATCTGGTAGGCCTCCTCGTTCGTCATTTTGCCGCTCGACGCCGCGCGGCTCTGCCCTCCTGCCGCGTTTCCCTGCGCGTTCTCACGCCAGGCGGGAAACCTGCGGTCCAGATAGCTTTCAAGTAACGCCACGCTCTCGGCGTC
>JBAUUA010000526.1:0-7555 GCA_049582465.1 Bradyrhizobium sp.
TGCGGCCGGCGCTTCCGCCACCGCCGCCGTGGGCCATCTGCGCGCGGATGGCGCGCAGTTCGCTCATGATCTCGCGATGCATGGGACCGACCTCGCCGTCGGCGACGGGCATCGGCACGTCGCCGCCCATGTATGCTTCTTCGATACGAAAACGTCTGCGATGAGTCGGCATGGGTTCTTTCCTGACCTTCCCGCCTGCAGTTTTAAGCAGATGCGATTTAACATCGGGTTCACGCCGGGAACTGTTGTCAGCTGCGCGGTTTGCCGCCGCACATAAACGATTAACCATGCGGCTCCGCCGTTCATCGAAAATAAACGCTACCGGACAAAACCACGCCGAGTTGGCGAGATGGTGAATCGAAAGGCCGTTTCCGTTTACCAAACCGATCAGGTTTTGATTTTAGTTGGTGGCGTGCAAGGGCGCTTCGAAGGCGGACGCTCCCGGCATCAGTTTCAACAAGACGAAACGGTACAGAGTACGTCGATGTTCAAAACAATGACTCTTGCGCTCCTCGCGAGCGCGTCTTGTCTCGGTGTCGGACTGGGTCCGGCGCAAGCCGTCGAAGCCGGGGCGGTCGGCGAACCCAGCGTGATCTATGCCGATCAAGCGGCGCCGCCGCCGGTGCGCGTGGCCTATGCCCAACGCTCCAACATGGGCGGCGGCTTCATCGAGTTCCTGTTCGGCGACGGCGCCAATCAGGGCGAGCGCTATCAGCAGCAACCGGACTATCAGCGGCCTGTCTACCCGCAGCCCGCCTATCAGCAGCAGCCCTCCTACCAGCCGCAAAGCTCGCTGCTGCCGCAGCAGGAAGAGGCGAGCGATCCCAGACAGCGTCCGTTCGATCCGAAATTCGAAAAACAGCTCGTCGACTATCACGGCAAGGAACGGCCCGGCACCATCATCGTCGATACGCCCAACAAGTTCCTGTTCCTGGTGCAGGGCGACGGCAAGGCGCTGCGCTATGGCATCGGCGTCGGCAAACCCGGATTTACCTGGTCGGGCATCAAGACGGTGTCGGCGAAGAAGGAATGGCCGGACTGGACGCCGCCGGCGGAAATGCTGGCGCGCCGTCCCGACCTGCCGCGGCACATGGAAGGCGGCCCGCAGAATCCGCTCGGCGCCCGCGCCATGTATCTGGGATCGTCGCTGTATCGCATCCATGGCTCCAACGAGCCCTGGACCATCGGCACCAACGTCTCGTCCGGCTGCATCCGGATGCGCAATGAGGACGTGATCGACCTCTACGGCCGCGTCAATGTCGGCGCCAGGGTCGTCGTCATCTGATTGCCGCACGGCTCCGAAAACCGAAACGGCCGCCCGATCGGGCGGCCGTTTTGTTTTGCATCGTCCAGAAGCTGATCAGGCGTAGTCGCTGTCGCCGTCGCCGCCGAAATCGTCGGAATCCAGATCCATGTCGTCGCGGTCGTCACCATCATCGTTTGATGTCTGATCGTCATTCGACGCCGTATCGAACAATCCGGCGCGCGAATTGTCGTCGCCATGGCCTGTGGATGAACCGACGTCGTTGATCCCGGCGTCGCGCGCCAGCGTGCTGCCGGATTGATCGCTCCAGGGCGTCTTGCCGCCAAGGCCTGAACCGAGGCCCGAGCCCAGTCCCGCGGCGTCGCCGAAGCCCTGATGGCTGCCGCCCATCATCGAGCGGATGCTGCCGAGCAGCAGCGATCCGCCGACCATTCCGGCGGCCGCGGCCGCGGCGGTGCCCAGGAACGAGCCGCCGCCGCCCAAGGGCGGCTGGGGCGCGCCATAGGGCTGACCGTAGCCGGGCTGTCCATAGGAGGACGGTCCATTGGGTGCCTGGTCATAACGTCCCGGCGATTGCGCCTGCTGCATCACCTGGCCGCTGTTCCAGACCGGGCGGCTGGAGGGTGGCGGAACATTCGGCACCGAGCCGTGCGGTTGTTCCTGCCCGAAGATGGCGTCGCGCATCGAATCGAGGAACCCGCCGGGTTGCTGTTGGGCGGCCGCCCCGCCGGCCTCCAGTTCCTGGATCCTGCTGTTGGCGCGCTTCAGCGCTTCGTCCTGCACCAGAACGGTCTGTACCAGCGCATAAACCGCGTTGGGCGCCTGGCGCAGGCCTTGCGCAATCGCGGCGACGGCGTCGGGATCGCGCGGCGCGCTCTCCAGTCTGGCGAGCCGGTCGAAAAGATCGTCAATCATCTGGCGTTCTTGCGGTGTCATGGATTCTCTCCCTCGCTCCGAAGGCGCAGGCGCCAGATGTAGGGGGCCTTTATGTCGCCAGTAGTGGGGGGCCCATTAAATTTATGTGTGCGACAAGACGCCCCGGTTTAGCCGGCCGAGCGAAGTGGTGCCGGTTCGCGCAGATGGAACGCATCAAACAAGGAACTAGAACCGATCAGCCCAATGTAACTTTATTCGCCGCCAGCAGAGGCGGAAAATGCTCACCGGCGAGGAAGGCATGCTCGTGCTCGCGATGGGTGGTGAACGGGTCGAGGCTGACCAGGGTCTCGTCAACAAAGCCGGGATGACACATGATGAGGCCGCCCTCCGGCAGCCCCTCGAGGAACTGCGGCATCAGGAGGCCGAAATCGGGTTGCCTGGAGAAGTCGTAGGCGCCGGCGAAAGCGGGATTGAAGGCGATCCCGGCCTGCGCGGCGCGTAGGCGAAACTGCGCGCTCAGGACGTCGAGAATGAGCGCCTTGGGCGCGACGAGCCGCCGGGCCAGCGGCTGGCTACGCCCACCCTGGCGCACCCAGGCGTCGGGCGCGGCCGTCTTCACCGCCGCCAGGAACGCGTCGCGCACCTGCGGGAAAAGCTGCGCATGCTGGTGGCCGTCGACGAAGTCCGGGGCGCGGCCGAACATCTCGGCGAAGGCCGAGAGCTGTACCATCAATTCGGCGTGGACGATTTCGGGATCGAGCCGGCGCAGCAGGCCCGCGCGCAACAGTTTTGGGAAGGCCGGGAACATGCCGCCGTCGGCCGGCTTGAAATGCATCGTCAGCGGCCGGAACGGTGCGGTCAGGGTGACGTGCAGGCCGATGGCGCAGCGTGGACTGTCGGCGGCGGCCGCCTGCAGCGCGCTGATTTCGTCGCGGCCGATCGCAGCCCCGACCACCATCACCGATGTCGCATTGAGACGGCCGCGCTCGATCAGGTCGCGAATGCCGCGGTTGACGCCGGGGCTGATGCCATAATCGTCGGCGCACAGCCAGATGCGGCGCGGCGCGGCCTCGCTCATTCGGCGGCGGTCCTTTCGCCGGTGCTCGCGCCCTTTTCCGCCTCGGCGCGCTTGTCCGAGTGTTCGGCGACGAAATAGATCGGACGCGCCTTCAGCTCGGAAAGAATCTTTCCGATATATTCACCGACGATGCCGATCATGATGAGCTGCACGCCGCCGATCGTCATCAGGCCGACCACCAGCGAAGGATAGCCCGGGACCGATTTTCCGGTGGTCCAGGTTTCCCACAGGATCGAAAGCCCGAACAGGAAGGCCACGGTGGCGAGCGCCACGCCGAGCAGGCTGGCAAAGCGCAGCGGCGCCACCGAGAAAGAGGTCAGGCCTTCGATCGAAAGCCCGATCAGCCGGCCGGCGCTGAAGGTGGTGATGCCGTGCGCGCGGGGCGCAGGTTCGTAGTCGACGCGGATCTGGCGGAAGCCGATCCAGCTCGCCAGCCCCTTGAAGAAGCGGTTGCGCTCGGGCAGCTGCCGCAGGGCCGCCACCGCGCGCGGCGACAGCAGGCGGAAGTCGCCGGCGTCCTCGGGAATCTTCTGGCGCGCGCCCCAGTTGATCAGCGCGTAGAAGCCATGCACGGCGAGTCGCCGCGGAAACGATTCATTGTCGCGATGCGCTTTGGCGGTATAGACCACGTCATAGCCGCCATCGATCCAGTGACCGACCAGCTGCTCGACCAGGTCGGGCGGATGCTGACCGTCGCCGTCCATGAACATGACCGCGCCGCGCCGCGCGTGGTCCAGCCCCGCCATCAGGGCGGCCTCCTTGCCGAAATTGCGCGACAGCGACACCACCTGGACGTCGAGCGTATCGGCCTCCAGCGAGCGCGCGATCGAAAGCGTGGCGTCGGTAGAGCCGTCATCGACATAGACGACCTCGCAGGCCAGCCCGTAGCGCTGCCGCAGCGCCTTTGCCAGGGCGGTCAGACGTCCATGCAGAAGCGCAAGCCCGGCCGCCTCGTTATAGACGGGCACCACGATCGACAGCCCCTGCGCCGCGGCTGTGGCCGCGGTGGTGGACAGGTCGGAAACATCCTTACCCAGCATCATCGATCAGGTTCCAGTTCCCACCAATATGGCAATTGCCGCGCAGTGTTGCCACGGGGATAACGGCTTTCGGCGCTGCGCCTCACTGCCGCAGGAACGCCTCAAGTCGGGCAAAGAGCGGGTTGTCGCGATCGAGCACATAGTCGAGCGAAGCCACCGATACCGTATCGGCGCCGTGTGCGCGCAGGAAGCTGCCGAGCGCGTAAAGCTGCCCCGGTGGGCAGTGCAGCGTCACCATGCCGGAGGAGGTGGGGCCGCCGAACGGCGATACCACGCCGAACCGGTTATGGGCTTCGGCCAGCAGCGCGGCGTCGCAGCCGGCAAAGCGGGTGCGGACCTCGCGGTACTTGCTGGCGCGGGCGCGCGCGGCGATGTGATCGAGGATGACGCGCGCGGTCTCTCTCGCCTCGCCCGACCAGTCGGCGTCCTTTGATGCCACCAGGTTGGCCTGGCTGCGCAGGATCACGCCGTCGTCGAGCACCTTGAGACCGTTGGCGGCGAGCGTAGCGCCGGTCGTGGTGATGTCGACGATCATTTCCGCGGTGCCGACCGCCGGCGCCCCCTCGGTCGCACCGGCGCTCTCGACGATGCGGTAGTCGACCACGCCGTGGGAGGCGAAGAAGGTCCGCGTCAGGTTGATGTATTTGGTCGCGACCCGCATCCGCCGGTTATGCTGGGCGCGGAAGCCGGTGGTGACGTCGTCGAGATCGGCCATGGTGCGGACGTCGATCCAGGCCTGCGGCACCGCCACCACGACATTGGCGCTGCCGAAGCCGAGGCTGTCGATCAGCAACACGCGCTTTTCGGCATCGGCGATGCTCTCGCGCACCAGGTCTTCGCCGGTGACGCCGAGATGGACCATGCCGCGCGCGAGCTGCCAGGCGATCTCGCTCGCCGAGAGGTAGGCGATCTCGACATTGTCGAGCCCCGCGATGGTGCCGCGATAGTCGCGGGCGCCGCGCGGCTTTGCCAAAGCAAGCCCGGCCCGGGTGAAGAAGGCCTCGGCGTTTTCCTGCAGCCGGCCCTTGGAGGGAACGGCGAGAACGAAGGGCGCGGTCATGATCGCCTCCCGCTCGCGTTTGCTGCGGGCTTGCGGCCGATTTTCGTCAGGGCCTCGACCCAGACCGAGAAACCGACCGCAGGGATCGGGGAGGGCGCGCCAAGCTGGGTCATCAGTCCGTCATAGCGGCCGCCCGCGACCAGCGGTTCGACGCCGTCGCCCTTGGCATGCAGTTCGAATTCGAAGCCGGTGTAGTAGTCGACGCCGCGCCCGAACGCGGTGGAAAACCGCGTCGCTTTGATGTCGATGCCGCGCGCGGCCATAAAGCCGACCCGGCTTTCGAACTGATCGATCGCGGCGGTGATGCCGAGTTTGGCATCCCTGGCCAGAGCGCGCAGCTGCGTGACAGCGCCGCCGGGATCGCCCGATATCGCGAGGAAGCGCTTGATGATGCCGAGCGCGTCGCGGGGCAGCGCGCCGCCCTTCAGCGTCGATTGTTCGAGGAAGCGGTCGGCGATCTCGGCGACCGTGCGTCCGCCGACATTGGTGGTGCCGGCGATCGACATCAGATCGGTCACCAGCGCCAGCGCCGCCTTGCGGTCGGAGCCCGCTAGCGCGGCGAGCACGCCCTCATACTCGTTGCGGCTGGTCCCGGTCGCGAGCGTCAGCCGCTCGAGATCCTGCTCCAGGCTGATCTTGCGGTTGAAGTCCTTGATCAGTCGCCGCCGCCACACTGGGTAAAGGTCGAGCGCGTCGATCAGCGCGATGAACAGCGCGACGTCGCCGGTGCGGATTTCGACGTCGCTGACGCCGAACGCGCCCGTCGCCTGCAGCGCCAGCGCCAGCATCTCGGCATCGGCCGCGGCGCGGTCCTGCCGTCCGAAGGATTCGATGCCGGCCTGCAGGAATTCGCTCGGCCGGCCGCCGCGATAGCGGAACACCGGCCCGAGATAGGAAAAGCCCGCCGGCTGGCCGGCACGCGGGGAGGCAAGATAGTCCCGCGCCACCGGGATGGTGAGGTCGGGACGCAGGCACAATTCCTCGCCGCTGGCGTCGGTGGTCAGGTACAGGCTCTTCCGGATGTCCTCGCCCGACAGGTCGAGGAACGGCTCGGCCGGCTGCAGGATCGCCGGCTCGGCCTGGACGTAGCCGGCCTGCCCGAACGACAACAGCAGTGCGTCCGCCCATGCGGCGGGTCCGGTCGCGCGAGGGGCGGCGGTCAGGGTCATCTCGAAGTCCAAATATCCCGAAAACGGGTTCCAAAGCCTCAGTCGGCGCAGCCCCTTAGCATGGCGGCGGGCGGGTTTCGACAGGGATCGGGCCAAAGACCGGCAAACATCGGCGAAGTGGCTTAACGATCCGGTCAACCTACCCGCCCAGGCGGCTGCCGGTCCAGTCGCCGAGCACCGCCTGGACCAGCGCCAGCGCGGCGACGGCGGCGGTATCGGCGCGCAGGATCCGCGGCCCCAGCGACAGCCTCAGGATTCGCGGCTGTCGCAGCAGCACCGCACGCTCTTCCTCGGCAAATCCGCCTTCCGGCCCGATCAGGATGTCGATACCGGTTGCGGCGGCGAATTCGCCTTGCAGTGCCTGGACCGGATTTTCGGCCTCCGCAGCCTCGTCGCAAAAAACCAGCAGGCGCTTTCCGTCGCGGCCGTTCAGATAGCGATCGAGCGTCACCGGCTCGGCGACCATGGCAAGGCTGAGAATGCCGCACTGCTCGGCGGCCTCGATCACATTGGCGCGCATCCGCTCGCTATTGACCCTCGAAACCTGGGTAAAGCGGGTCAAGACCGGCTGCAAAGACGAGGCGCCCATCTCCACGGCCTTCTGCACCATGTAGTCGAGCCGGGCATGTTTGAGCGGCGCAAAGACGCAGGCGAGATCGGGCAGCCTATCCTGCGGCCGGGTCGGCGCCATGATGGTGAGACTGTCCGGCCGTTTGCGGCCTGCGATCGAAGCCTGCCATTCGCCGTCGCGGCCGTTGAACACCAGGATCGTATCGCCCGCGGCCAGCCGCAGCACATTGCCGAGATAATTGCTCTGGTCGCGTTCGAGCGCGATGGTTTCGCCCGCCGCCAGCGCGGCATCGATGAACAGCCGGGGCTGGCGAAAATCGTGTTGAGACATGCTGGATGGGTCCCGTTTCGGCGGTCTTTTAGCCCAAAGAGAGGAGGGTTAACGCAAGAATCGGGATCCCGGCGCGGCCCAACGCCGCGCTGTTGACAAATTCGACGGGTTGTTAAGAAGCGGCAGGAATCGTAAAAGCCTCATCGGAAGTCGCTCTTCTATCGGGA
>JBAUUA010000527.1:0-4220 GCA_049582465.1 Bradyrhizobium sp.
CGTGGTCGTGATGGACGCGGATGAGCCCGGCCGCCCGGCCCGCGGCACAGTCCGCATCACGCCGGAAGCCGACCCCGCGCTGCTGCCGGTCCCGGTCGAGGCGCCGCTGCTCCCGGCGCGGCGCGGCTTTCCCTGGGGCGCGGTGTTCTGGAGCGCCGTCGGCGGGCTGGTGCTGCTCGGCCTCGGTCTCAGCGTCACGCAACTGATCGAGAACCTGTTCGCGCGCAGCGAGAGCCTCGGCTTTCTCGGGCTCGGCTTTGCGCTCGCCGCCGCGCTGGCGCTTGTCATCGTCGCCGCACGCGAAGCGCTCGGCCTGGCGCGGCTTGCGACCATCGAAAAACTGCATTTGCGCGCGGCGGAAGTTTTGCTGAGCGATGACGGCAGGGAAAGCCGCGCCATCGTCCAGGAGCTGATAAAACTCGCGCACCAGAACCCGCATCTGGCGCGTCCGCGCGCCGCGCTGCAGGGCCATGCCGACGACATCATCGACGGCGCCGACATGATCCGGCTGGCCGAGCGCGAACTGATGACGCCACTCGATCAGGAAGCGCGCCGGCTGGTGTCGTCGGCCGCGCAGCGCGTCTCGATCGTCACCGCCGTCAGCCCGCGCGCGCTGGTCGACGTGCTGTTCGTGTTCGTGGCCTCGCTGCGGCTGATCCGGCAGCTGGCGCTGCTCTATGGCGGCCGGCCCGGCGCGCTCGGCATGATCAGGCTGATGCGCCACGTCATCGCCCATGTCGCGATCACCGGCGGCATGGCGGCGAGCGACAGCCTGATCCAGCAGGTGCTCGGCCACGGCTTGGCCGCGAAACTCTCGCAGCGGCTCGGCGAAGGCGTACTCAACGGCCTCCTGACCGCGCGGCTTGGGCTAGCGGCCATCGACGTCACCCGCCCCCTGCCGTTCACCGCGCTGCCGCGGCCGGTGCTTTCCGATCTGGCGAAGGATCTCTTACGGAAACGCGACGCCGAGGAATAGGCCACGCGGCGAATTTGCCGGCACCAAAACAAAAAGGCCACCCCCAGGGGTGGCCTTTTTGCTTGCGCAAGCCGCGCACAAGGAAATCCCTGCGATCAATCGCAAACCTGGACCCGGCGGAAACGCCAGTCATAACCGTCCCAATAGCGCTCGCGAACGAGCCGGCAGGCGGGCTCTTCGACATAAACCGGCGCCGGCGCGTAGTAAGCCGGGGGTGGCGGCGGCGGAGCAGGCCGCGATGCCAGCGCACCGCCGAGCAACGCGCCGCCGATAAGTCCGCCAACCACGCCGGCGGCGATTTCGCCGTTCTCCGCCCTTGCAGGCTCTGGCAACAGCAGCGGGCTCGCAACCAGCGTGACAGCCAGCAGGGCTGAGGCAACTTTGCGCATGATCATCTTCCCTCCAGGTCGCGGCCGCGAAACCTGCGCGGCCGTCGGTCCAAACCATCATACAGCGCGCGATTAACGCTTTCTTAAGCCTGCGAGCAAGTCAAAAAATTATTTGGAATCGCGTGGCGATCGGACAATCCTTGATGCGGCGCGACGATCCCGGCCCGCGGCGGCGTCAGGCCCTCGAACGCAATCACCCTATCGTCGCTATTCCACAAGGCCGCCACCCGCCACGGCGGACGAACATCGCCCGCCAGCACGCGCCAGCGATAGAGTGGCGAGTCAGGCGGCGGCGAGAGCTCCGGCGTCCAGCCGGTCAGTTTCTCCAGCGTGTAGGTATCCATCACGATGCCGCGCCAGCTGCGCTCGACCCGCTCCAGCGGTTCCCTCACCGCCGTGGTGGACGCCCATAGCTGCGTCTTGTCGTCGGGTTCGCGCGCGACATAGAGCCCGGTATGGCCCCTGATCAAATCCATGCCGGGATCACGAAAGCCCATGAACCGTCCGCGCTCGTTGATCTGGATCACCGGCACCCGACCGTTGAAGAACCAGCGCAGCATCGCATAGGTCCGGTAGTCGGTGGTGGCGATCCAGGTCGCGCCGATCTTCTGCAGTTCGGCCTGCGCGCGGTCGACGACCTGCTCGTAGCCAGCTTCGCCGCCGACCGGATCGGCCCGGCCGATGAAATTCCAGGGGGCAGCGACGTAATAGAGAAACACCACGACGACAAAGACGATCCCGGACGCGATCGCAGCCTTTGCCCAGGAGATCGTCGATTTGATCATCCAGGCCGGAAAACCTTCCCGCGGCAGCATCGCGATGTTGATGGCGGTGGCGGCAAAGCCGGCCGGCCAGATGAACATCGGCCAGGTATCGCCGACCCGAAGCGTCAGCGATTTCCAGAAGAAATAGAGAAAGGGAACGATCACGGCGGTCGACAACAGAATCGCGACGGGATCGCCGCGGCGATAGCCGCGCCACGCCGTCAGGCTCACGCCCGACAGCACTACCGGCAGAAGGATGAACCCGACCAGCCCGAACTGCAGGCCGAAGAAGTCGCCGATGGTGCGCAACGATACTTCGTGGGTCGCGGTGGCACGCACGAGCTGAAACCGGAACGACGCCCAGTCGTGCCCGGCATTCCAGATCAGCACCGGCGAGAACACCGCAATCGCGATCAGCGCCGCCGCCCATGGATATGGGCTGAACAGCCAGCGCCAGCGCCAGGACGGCACCAGCGTGAATGCCGCGACCGCCGGAAGCAACATCACCGCGGTGAATTTCGACAACAGCGAGAGCCCTGCGAAGACGCCGGCGGCCAGCCACCAGCGCCCATCGTCGCTCTCGGCGAGCCGCACCAGCGCCCACAGCATCGCCACCGCGAACGGGATCAGCGCCGTGTCGGGCGAGACCTTGGCCATCAACAGCCCGTAATACAGCGCGGCCTCCGGCATCAGCAGCGCCAGCGCAACCGCGCGGAAATCATGCGTCACCCGGCGGACGATGTCGGCGAGCAGCAGCTGCGTTACCAGCATCGCGAGAATGCCGGCGAACCGCACCCCGAGATTAGTGTCGCCGAAGATCGAGGTGCCGAAGCGGATGAACCAGGCGATCATGGGCGGATGGTCGAGGAAGGAAAGCACGCTCTCCTTCGACCAGGTCCAGTAATAGGCCTCATCGGTGCGCAGATCGGTGACGCTGGCATAGACCAGCCGCAAGGCCGTCATCGCCGCGATCAACGCGGCCACGGCCAGCAGCTGCCGAAGGGCGGAACTGTCCGGCTTTGCAGGCGTATCGGGGGCGGCAATCGTCACGGCGCCTTTTCCCCGACTCCGAAAGGGGTGTCAACGTGGAGAGTTTCACCGCGGCTGGATTGACGTCTCCGGCGTCGTCCCGGCCTTCGCCGGGACGACTCGTATATTGTGATCCCCAGGGAATTAAACTCTACTGTCTCCGATCTATTCCCCATGAGCGCCCAACCGAATCGCATGGCCCGGCTTGCCCAGGAACAACTGACAAAACTCCTCCGCGGCGTCGGCGTCCGCCAGGTCCGTCTGACCTGCGGGCTGGTGCTGTTTGCCTATCTGGTCAGCCATTTCCTCAACCATGCGCTCGGCAATATCTCGATGGATGCGCTGGCCGACGGCATCTACTACCACACGGTATTCTGGCAATTTCTCCCCGTCGCGATCGCCTTCTACACCGCCGCGCTCACCCACGCCGGTCTCGGGATCTGGGCGCTGTACCAGCGCCGGGAATTCCGCTGGAAGGCGATCGAGCCGCTGCAGCTCGTGCTCGGCTTGAGCATCCCCGCGCTGATCATCGCCCACATCACCGGCGTGCGGCTCGGCGAGACCCTGTTCGGCCATGAAAAGCTCTATCCGCAGGTGTTCTATGCCTATTGGGTGGTGTGGCCGTACAAAATCTTGCAGATGTACGCGGTGCTGCTGATCGCCTGGATCCATGGCTGCATCGGGCTTTATTTCTGGCTGCGGATGCGAGCGTTCTTCAAGCGCGCGGCGCCGTTCCTGCTCGCCGCCGCGATCTTGATTCCGACGCTGGCGATGCTTGGCCTCTATCAGGGCGGCCGCAGCGTCGTCGCCGACAGCGAGAGCAAGGAGTGGCGGGCGGAAAATCTCGGGCCGCAGCAGGTCGGCACCGCGGCCGAGCAGGACGTGCTGGAAAGCATCGTGGAATATTTCCTGATCGGCTATTTCGGCCTGATCGGACTGGTGCTGCTGGCAAGGGGGGCGCGCGCGCTGGCGGAGCGGCGCGGCGGCATGATCAACCTGTCTTACGGCAACGGCCGGAAGGTTCGGGTGCCGAAGGGCCTCAGCGTGCTCGAGGCAAGCCTG
>JBAUUA010000528.1:0-1578 GCA_049582465.1 Bradyrhizobium sp.
GAGCGAAAATGCCTGCGGCTTTTCGCTTCGATTATCTTGCAGGCGATGGTGGCCCGTAGCCGACGCGGGAAGAAACGGGCGCTGTGCTCCTACAGACCAGCGCGACCGAACCCGCCAGACCGAGTTATAAATTCAAACGTCCGTGAAAGCAGCGCGAGCGCTGCTAGCACTACCGACCCGCCAAATAACCAGCTTGCTAGGAAATTGAACTGGGGCGTTGTCTGATGCGGTTTTCGCCAGTGAGCCATCGCCCCCCCTTTTTCGCTTCATTTGAAACAATAGCTGCGCTGTCTGCCAATAGGAATTGGCGGGACGCGTTCTCCACTTCAATTTTCAATAACCGAATTCCACCGCATCATGTGCCGGTGGCTTACCCGCACGCACACGGTGGGCTTTTTCGTGTGTCTAGACACTCAATGGGTTCACCAACAACGACGCTGCCGTCAGCAATATCGCTCCAGATCGCAGGCTTGCTGATGTTGTCGGCGCTCGATCCCGGATGGGGGTTGCGGCGTCCGTTGCTTGGGTCGTGATCGCCCAAGGCATCGCTGGCGTCGCCAAGGATCTCACCAAGACGGCGTCCAAATCGGCGATCAAGGCGACCTCCGCCGAAGGCAGCGGTCAACTGTTCCAATGGGTGGCCTGGTTTACGGGTTCGAAGAACGCTATGAAAGGCATCGGGTTTTTCGTCGGCGGCCTATTGCTGGACCTGGTCGGATTCACCCACGCGCTGTGAATGATGGCCGCACTGCTCGGCGTCATCTTCGTTGCCGGCTTGATTCTTCTGCCCTCCGAGCTCGGTAAGGCGAAATCCTCGAAAACCATCCGCGAGCTGTTCGGAAAATCGCGTGGCGTGAACCTATTGGCGGCAGCACGCATCTTCATGTTCGGTGCGAGGGACGTTTGGTTTGTCGTTGGTCTTCCCGTCTTTCTTTACGCACACGGTTGGAAGTTCTTGCAGGTCGGCGGCTTCCTTGCGGCTTGGACGGTTGCCTACGGAGCCGTCCAGGCCATCGCTCCGTCGCTTGTGACACGCAGTGCGGATGGCCTCAGCCGGGAGGTGCCATCCGCGCGATTGTGGGCGGCCGTCCTCGCCGCTGTTCCGATTGCGCTGGCAGTTATCATGAACTCAACCGACGTTACGCGCCCCGATCTTGTCCTGGTAGTTGGATTGGCGCTTTTCGGCCTTCCGTTCGCGGTGAATTCGTCACTGCATTCTTATCTCATTCTCGCCTACGCCGGATCCGAAAAAGCAGCCGAGGATGTCGGCTTTTATTATGCAGCCAATGCTGCCGGCCGCCTATTGGGCATCACGCTGTCTGGAGTGCTGTATCAGGTCGGCGGCATCACAGGCTGCCTGATCGGTTCAGCCGTCATGCTGCTGCTCTGTTGTCTCATCACATTCCTAATCCCGCACAATACGGTCGCCTCGACGACCCAACAGGCACCGACATAATCTTATGGAATGGACCACAACAAGTTTAGTTCTGCAGACCGTAGCCGGGCTTGTTGGCGCCCATATGGCTGCAATCGCTTTGCACGACCATCGCTTTGGTTTGCTCCGGCATAGCCTTGTCG
>JBAUUA010000529.1:0-3726 GCA_049582465.1 Bradyrhizobium sp.
CCCAACAGCCGCTAGTCGATCGCCTGTGGATCGAACTTGCATGCGTCCTTGACCGTGCAGCATTTCTCGGCCCGTACCCTTTTTTGGATCCAAAACCTTCTCGCTCGCTGAGGTCTCGTACTCGATGGCGACCAGCTTGACGGACTTGATCACTTCGAGGTCCATCGCCGCCAGAAACTGCGCTTTTCGCACGGGGCCGGCTTTCGGCCCTTCCGGGCTGGCACCTTCTTCGGATCCTTCATCAGTCCACGTCCGCCCAGATTGCCGGATCGTCGGTCGAAAAGCGTCCCATACGTTGAATCCGGCAGCAAGCGCAATCGGCAGGTGTCGATGCTGTTTCCCCCGCTTTCTGACGGATGAAAGTTTTTTCGGGGCGGCCATCTCCCTGAATTCATGTCGCTTTTCGGTTAGAAGCCAAGCCAGCCAGCATAGGTCAAAATATCGAGATCACGCCGCTCTTGGCGACGCGGTTTTCAGGGACGCAATGTTCATCAATATGAAAACGGGTGTCGGGATCGTCACGACGAGGCGGGTTATCGAGCTGATCTTCAAGACCAGCATCGAGCAGGAGCGCGGCCGCATCGGAACGTTCTCCCCTGGGTGCGGCGTTCGTCTCGGACGAAGGTGAACCTACGGACGGGCGGGCCGTGCCAGTCTGAAGTAGTTGCGCCGCGATCGCGTTTTGGAGCTTGCTGGCGGATTTGTAGGCCGCTTGGTTGTATGAACGTTGTACGGACCTTGAAGAAAGGCGCGAAAATCGAAACGCAGAAACGTGCCAGTCCTCTTATTTTATAGTAAAAACTTGGATTGGAGCGGGCGAAGGGAATCGAACCCTCGTATGCAGCTTGGGAAGCTGCCGTTCTACCATTGAACTACGCCCGCGAGCCCCCTTTGATTAGCCGAGACCGCGCGTTCCGCCAAGCACCTTGGCGCTCGACGATTGTTTCCCCCGCTAACTTTAACCAGATGTGAATTTTCCGGATGCGCGGTTTGGCGGCGGTGCTATGGTTCCTGGTGGGGGAAATAGCGTGGCGGGGCGTGGATACAGCATTTTCGACACCGGCGTCGGCCGCTGCGCCATCGCCTGGAGCCATGCCGGCATCGTCGGCGTGCAGTTGCCGCAGGCGCGCGAGATCGAAACCCGCAAGCGGCTGTTCCAGCTCTATCCCGACGCCCGCGAGCAGCGCCTGCCCGCCAATGTCGAACTCGCGATCGAGGGCATTGCCGCGTTGCTGCGCGGCGAGCCTGCCGATCTCTCCGATGTCGCGCTCGACACCGCCGGCATCCCGTTCTTCCATACCCGGGTCTACGCTTTCACCCGCGGCATTCCGCGCGGCGAAACCATCACCTATGGCGAGATCGCCTCAAAACTCCGGCTTTCCGGCGCGGTGCATTCGGTCGCCCAGGCGCTGGCCCGTAACCCCTTTGTGATCATCGTGCCGTGCCACCGTGTGCTGGAAGCCGGCGGCTATGCCGACAAGATGTCCGCAAATGGCGGGGTGATTTCCAAGCGCCGGCTGCTGTCGATCGAAGGCGCGCGCGGCCCGACCGCCAGCAAGACCCTGTTCGACGTGCTGCTGCCCGTTGCTCAGCCCCGCCCGCAGGGCTAAATTCGCGGTATGAACCGCACCACTTTGCTGCAGTGCCCTTCCATCTCGGTGTCCGAGTTCCGCTGCACGGCGGCGCTCGGCGACACGCCGTTCGTGGAGCGCTATGCCAGCCACTCGATCTCCTTTGTGCGCAAGGGCTCGTTCGGCTGCCACTGCCGCGGCCGCTTCTTCGAGCTGGTGGCGGGGTCGATCCTGGTCGGCTATCCCGGCGACGAATTCATCTGCACCCACGACCACGTCTGCGGCGACGAGTGCCTGTCGTTCTTCCTCACGCCCGAACTGGTGGAGACGATCGGCGACCGGCCCGAGGCCTGGCGGATCGGCGCCGCGCCGCCGCTGCCGGAACTGATGGTGCTCGGCGAACTGGCGCAGGCCGCAGCCTGTGGCCGCAGCGATATCGGCCTCGACGAGATCGGGCAGATATTTGCCAGCCGCTTTGTCGAAGTGGTTTCCGGGCGCAGGAGCGCGCCGGCGCCGGCGAAAGCCCGGGATCGCCGCCGTGCGGTGGAAACCGCGCTGTGGATCGATGCCAATTCGCACCGGCAGATCGACCTCGACGACGCCGCCGCGCAGGCGGAACTGAGCCCGTTCCATTTCCTGCGGCTGTTTTCCGGCGTGCTCGGCGTCACCCCGCATCAATATCTGGTGCGCTCGCGGCTGCGGCATGCGGCGCGCCTGTTGGCGGACGACGAAAAGCCGATCACCGATGTCGCCTATGACGTCGGCTTCGGCGATCTCTCCAATTTCGTGCGTACCTTCCACCGCGCCGCCGGCGTTTCCCCACGAAAATTCCGCGAGGCCTCGCGAGGCATGCGCAAGATTTTCCAAGAACGTATCGCCCTGCACTGACTAGGGTTGTCTCCGAACCGCGCGTGTTCCAACGCGCCTCGAACCGGAGACCACCATGTACGACCATATCGGACTGAAAGTCGGCAATCTCGACGCCAGCGTGCGCTTCTATACCGCGGCATTGGCGCCGCTCGGCTATATCCTGTGCTCAAAGGACAAGGACGGCGCGGGGTTCGGCCCTAAGGGCGAGCCGGCGCTGTGGCTTTACTCGCACAAGGGACCGGCGGCGGCCGGGGCCCACGTTGCGTTTCGTGCGAAGGATCACGATGCGATCAGGAAATTCCACGCCGAGGGCATCAAGGCCGGCGGCCGCGACAATGGCGGCGCCGGCCCGCGCGCCGATTACAGCCCGACCTACTACGCCGCGTTCCTGATCGATCCCGACGGCAACAACGTCGAGGCGGTTTGCACGTAGGCACGGCCTCGCACGCACTGCGGTCATTCCGGGGCGATGCAAAGCATCGAACCCGGAATCTCGAGATTCCGGGTCTGGTGCTACGCACCATCCCGGAATGACGGCAACCAACAAGAGGATCATAACCATGGCTTCCATCCACAAGGACATTCCGATCGATGCTCCCCCCGAGGCGGTCTGGGATGCGGTGCGCGATTTCGGCGCGGTGCATACCAGGCTGGCGCCGGGCTTCGTGATCGACGTCCGGCTCGACGGCGAGGCGCGCATCGTGACCTTCGCCAACGGCAATGTCGCGCGCGAGGTCCTGGTCGATTGCGACGACACAAGGCGGCGGCTGGTCTATGCGATCAGCAACGAACGGGTGAGCCACTATAGCGCTTCGGTGCAGGTACTGGCCGATGGCCCGACGAAAAGCCGGCTGATCTGGATCGTCGATGTGCTTCCGAACGCCATGGCACCCTATATCAGCGGCCAGATGGATTTGGGTGCGCTGGCTGTACAGAAGACGCTGGGCCGGCGCGCCGCGTAGCGGGCTTTGCTGTAGGCAGCGCTGACGACCTCACGACAATACGGGGCTGACCCGGACGACAGCGGCGCGCTTCGGTTCCCATCGGGTCAGGACGACGCTCGCGGCCGAGAGCAGGCCGAGCAGCACCATCGATGCTGCCGCCAGCGCGAAGAAATTCCCGGCCGTCGCATCGTGCATCGACAGCCACCAGCCGCCGACGGCGATGAAGATCAGCCGCGCGGTTTGCGCCAGCACCGGTCCGAACACCTTGGCTGCGCCTTGCGAGGAGAAATACATCGAGATCGACAGGCCGATGAAGGCGTACATCGGCGCCGCCGTTGCCA
>JBAUUA010000530.1:0-5615 GCA_049582465.1 Bradyrhizobium sp.
CCGGTGAAGCGCAGCGGCCCCAGCGTGAAGGCCGCATCCGCCAGCGTCGGGCCGCGCTGGCCTTCGGCGCCGAAGAACACCAGCCCAAAGCCCTGCAGCGCCAGATGGCAGCCGACCGAGGCGATCAACAGCACCAGCACCGAAGTGTGCGCCAACGGCTGGAACACGATGCGATACAGAAACAGCCCGATCGCCGCGACGATCAGAAGCGACAGCGCGATCGAGACGGCGATCGGCGGATGGCGGCCGGCGAACCAGGCGGTGAGGGCGAGGATAGCCGAGGGCAGCACGATATTGACCGCGAAGGCGCGGCCGACCCGCTTCAGGTGCAGCGATTTGCGGTGCATGAACAGATCGAGGCCGAACGCCACGATGCCCATCGCCACCGCCAGCCGCGCGGTGCCGGGCATCTGGCCCGACGACAGCGAGGCATAGGTCAGCGCGCCATAGGTGACGAACTCGCCCTGCGGAATCAGGATCACGCGGGTGACGGCGAACACCAGCACCAGGGCAAGCCCGAGCAACGCATAGATCGCGCCGTTGGTAATGCCGTCCTGCACCAGGAACAGCATGATCGTCGTGTTCAAGACCGGACGCTCCCCCTCACACCCCGGACCCGTCGTTAAGGCTTTGGCAAGCCGCCCGACCTTCCGATAACAGCAGTTGAAAATTGCTGGCGGTATTTGATATGATGGATAACAATTATCAAATATAATCTCAAGGCCCGGCCGTTCCGGCCCCGGGGGTCATTTGCAGGCTATAGCGTTTTCGAGCGAAGTGGATCCCGGTTCGCGTGAAGAAAACGCGTCATATAAGGAAGCTGGAGCCTTGGTTCTGATTCTACCAGAACCAAGGCTCTAGCCCAGTTTGCGAGCATCGAGCGATGACAGTTTCCAAGACCGCCGCCGTCGATGCCGCCAAAACCTCCCGTTCCGCCCGCAAGGAGCCGGCCGAGGCGACCGCGGAAGCCGCCGCGCTGCAGATGGGCGAATTGTCCGAATTGCTGGGCTATTCGCTCAAGCGCGCGCAGCTGAAGGTGTTCGACGATTTCTTGCGCTGCGTGGCGCCGCTGCAGCTGACCCCGGCGCAGTTCTCGGTGCTGCTGCTGCTCGACAAGAATCCCGGCCGCAACCAGACCGAGATCGCCAACACGCTCGGCATCCTCCGCCCGAACTTCGTGGCGATGCTCGACGGGCTGGAGAGCCGCGACCTCTGCGCGCGGATCCGCTCGACCAATGATCGCCGCTCCCACATCCTGGTGCTGACCGACAAGGGCCGGGCGGTGCTGGCGCGCGCCAAGAAACTCGTCGCCTCCAAGCACGAAGCCCGTCTCAACGAGCTGCTCGGCCCCGCCAACCGCGCCGCGCTGCTGGACATGCTGGCCACGATCGCAAGAGAGTTTTGATCCAGCTACGCGCAGCTCTTTCGCCGTCATTGCGAGGAGCACTTGCGACGAAGCAATCCATGTCTCACCACTCGTTCTGCTGCGACATGGATTGCGTCGCTTTGCTCGCAATGACGGGTGAGAGACGCTCGCGGGTGAGAGATAAGGCTCACGCTCAGTCCACCAGAATCACCCTGACATCGTTGACGTTGGTCAGCGTCGGACCCGTCAGCAGCAGGTCCCCGGTGGCGGCGAAGAAGGCGGTGGCGTCGTTGTTGTCGAGATAGGCGCCTGCGTCGAGGGCGAGCGACTTCATCTTCGCAAACGTGGTTTTGTCGATGATGGCGCCGGCGGGATCGGCCGCGCTGCCGGCGCCGCCGTCGGCGCCGTCGGTATCGGCGGCCAGCGCCGAAATGCCCTTGGTGTCCTTGAGCAGATCGGCCAGCGCCAGCGCGTATTCCTGGTTGGGGCCGCCGCGCCCCTGGCCGCGCACGGTCACCGTGAGTTCGCCGCCCGACAGGATCGCGATACGCTTGCCGCTTGCGCGCGCATCGAGCGCGAGCCGGGCGTGATCGGCGGCGACGCTGCGCGCCTCGCCCTCGAGGTCGGCGCCGAGATCGACGATCTCGTAACCGGCCTCCCTGGCCAGCTTGATCGCCGCCTCGAGCGAGGCCTTCGGTCGCGCGATCAGCTCGAACTCCGCGCGCGCGAAAGCGGGATCGCTCGCCTTGCAGCTCTCATTTGCGGGGTCGTCGAGCGCGCGGCGGACGGCGTCGTCGACCTGAAGGCCGTATTTCGCGACCAGCGCGCGGGCGTCCGCCAGCGTGGTCGGATCCGGCACCGTCGGCCCCGAAGCGATCGCGGATGGATCGTCGTGCGGCACGTCGGAGATCGCCAGCGTCACGATTTCGGCGCGCTGCCCGGCGCGCGCCAGCCGGCCGCCCTTGATCCGCGACAGATGCTTGCGGACGGTGTTGACCTCGCCGATCGGCGCACCCGAGCGCAATAGCGCTCGCGTCACCTGCTGCTTCTGCGCAAAGGATACGCCCGCAACCGGCGCGATCCAGTTGGCGGACCCGCCGCCGGACAAAAGCACCAGCAGCAGATCGTCGACGCCGGCGCCGGCGGCGAGTTGCAGACTCTCCTCCGCGCCCTTCAATCCGGCTTCGTCGGGCACGGGATGGCCGGCTTCGATCACCTTGATCCGCCGCGTTGGCACGCCATGGCCGTGGCGCGTGGTCGCGACCCCCGAAAGCCGCGTGGGGTCGAGGCCGAGCTTGTCGAGATAATGCCGCTCCGCCGCCGCCGCCATGGCGGCCGCGGCTTTGCCGGCGGCGAGGCAGATCACGCGGCCCTTCGGCGGGGGCTGCAGATGTGCGGCCAGCACCACATCGGGATGCGCGGCGGCGACCGCGGCGTCGAAGATCGCGCGCAGGAGAGGGCGTCTGTCGGTCATTGCTCAGGGTATTTCAACTGGAGACATGCAACGGTGGTTATCCATCCGATTGCGGCAAAAGAAAACCCCCGCCTCTCGGCGGGAGTTTTCGAAAGCAAGGGGCAGACGAGAAAACTGGAGCATGACGAGTTTTGGTCAGAACGACTTGCCCGCGGGCGCTGCTCACCTCTCCCATCGGGAGAGGTCGGCGCGTAGCGCCGGGTGAGAGGTTACGGTGCCTCGTTAGAGCTGTGCTCCCTCACCCGATTTGCCCCGGACGACGCTCCGCGTCGCCGAGGCAAATCGAACTCTCCCCAATGGGGAGAGGTGAAGGGAATGCGGATGGATCGAATCAATCAAAATTCGCCCTGCGTTAGCCGCCGACGTCGGCGCTGATGACGTCGCCGAACAGGTTCCAGCGCTCCCCCTTGAACCGCATCAGCTGAAGCTGGCTGATCGGCGCAAAGTCATCCGGGCCGGTATTGATCTTGATCCCGGGCAGCATCACCTCGGTGCGAAAATCCTTGATGCTCGCCGCCTGCTTCATGATGTTTTCGCGGGTGAGGTTGTCGCCGCAATTTTTCAACACATGCACCAGCGTTTGTGCGACGCCGTAGCCGACCACGGTCCCCTGGTCGAGCTTGTCGCCTTCCGGGAAATCCTTGGCCATGAACGCATAGAACTCCTTCATGCCGGGATCGTCGTTCCACTGCGGATCCGAGGCGTCCTTGAGATAGGCCGCGGAAATGATGTCCTGAGCATTCTGGAAGCCGGCCGGCTTGATGACGCTGCCGACCGAGGCCGCGACGTTGTTGAGGAAGTGCATCGGCTTCCAGTCGATCTCCGCAACCTTCTTGATCGCCTGGGCGGCGAATTTCGGGGTTGCGATATCGACGAATACGTCGGCGCCGCTCGATTTGAGCTTGACGATGTGGCTGTCGATCGTGGGTTCGGTGGTTTCGAAGCTTTCCTCGGCGATGATCATCGTCGACGCCTTGGCGCCGAGCCCGTCCTTCAGACCCTTGAGGTAGTCCTTGCCGTAATCGTCGTTCTGGTAGAGCACCGCGATCTTGGCGTCCGGCTTGTTCTTCAAAAGGTATTTCGCGTAGATCTGGGTTTCGCTCTGGTAGTTCGGCTGCCAGCCCATGGTCCAGGGAAAGTCCTTGGGATCGTTCCACTTGGTGGCGCCGGTGGCGACGAACAGTTGCGGCACCTTCTTCGAATTCATGTATTTGTGGATCGCCGAGTTCGACGGCGTGCCCAGCGAATTGAAGATGAACAGCACCTCGTCGCTCTCGACCAGCTTGCGCGCCTGCTCGACCGCCTTGGGCGGGCTATAGGCGTCGTCGTAGCTGATGAAATTGATCTTGCGGCCGTTGACGCCGCCGGCATCGTTGATCTTCTTGAAGTAAGCGGCCTCGGTCTTGCCGATCACGCCATAGGCGGACGCCGGGCCGCTGTACGGCATGATGTTACCGATCTTGATTTCGGTGTCGGTGGCGCCGGTATCGTATTTTTTTTGAGCGAGCGCGCCGCTGCTCGACGCTGCGAGTACGACGAACGCAGCCGAAGCAATTGCTACTCTGCTGGTGGCAACAGGCATTCCATATCTCCCTTGGATGTTTGTGCGTGCGCCCTTGTTCTTGGTTAAGATTTTTTGCGGCGCAGGAGCAATTGAATACCATTTGGCCGTTGTCATCAAGAAAAAGCCCCTGCGACGATGCCGCAGGGGCTGCTTCTTTAGTAGTCAGGGGATACCGGCGGCCGGCATCAGCCGCCGACGTCGCCGCTGATAATGTCGCCGAACAGCTCCCACCGCTCGCCCTTGAACTTCTCCAGCTGAAGCTGGGAGATAGGGGCGAAGTCGGTGGCCGAGGTCTGGACCTTGACGCCCGGCAGCAGGCCTCCAAGTTCGAGTCCGTTGATGCTGGCCGCCTGCTTCATGATGTTCGCGCGCGTCAGGTCGTCGCCGCAGGCCTTCAGCACGTGGACAAGGCCTTGCGCGACGGTATAGCCGTACATCACAGAGGCATCGACCCTGTTGCCCTCGGGGAAATACTTGGTAAGGAACTCGTCGAAGGCCTTCATCCCCGCATCATTCTTCCACTGCGGATCCGAGGTATCCTTGAGGTAAGCGGACGAGATGATGTCCTGGCTGGCCTCGAAGCCGGCCGGCTTGATGACGCTGCCGATCGAGGCCGAGACGTTGTTGAGGAAGTGCAGCGGCTTCCAGCCGATCTCGGCGTTCTTCTTGATAGCCTGCGCCGCGAATTTCGGCGTGGTGATGTTGAAGAACACGTCGGCGCCGGTCGCCTTCAGGTTAACGATGTGCGAGTCGACGGTCGGCTCGGTGGTCTCGTAGCTTTCCTCCGCGATGATCATCGAGGCGGCCTTGGCTCCGAGCCCGTCCTTCAGGCCCTTCAGATAGTCCTTGCCGTAATCGTCGTTCTGATACAGCACGGCGATTTTGGCGTTGGGCATGTTCTTGAGAATGTACTTGGCGTAGATGCGGGATTCGCTCTGGTAGTTGGGCTGCCAGCCCATGGTCCAGGGAAATTCCTTCGGGTCGTTCCATTTGGTGGCGCCGGTGGCGACGAACAGCTGCGGCACCTTTTTCGTGTTCATGTATTTCTGGATCGCCGAATTCGGCGGGGTGCCCAGCGAATTGAAGATGAAGAGCACCTCGTCGCTTTCCACCAGCTTGCGCGCCTGCTCGACCGTCTTGGGCGGGCTGTAGCCATCGTCATAGCTGATGAAATTGATCTTGCGGCCGTTGATGCCGCCCTCGGCATTGAT
>JBAUUA010000531.1:0-3835 GCA_049582465.1 Bradyrhizobium sp.
CAAAAAACCCGTCCGTCCCGGTGCGGCGCGGCGTCATCAACAGCCCTTCCGGCGATTGCAGCACAGCCGCGGCGAATTCTTCCGCCTTGTCCCACAACACGCCGACGGCCTGTGCCGGCGGCACCACCGCGAAATCGGGATGGCGCGCGACAAAGCTTCGGATCTGCTCGCCGTTTTCCGGCGGCAGCACCGAGCAGGTGATGTAGGCGATCCGCCCGCCCGGCTTGACCAGCGCCGCGGCGCGATCGAGCACCTCGATCTGGTCCTTCAGCCGCACCTCGAGCGCGCCCGGGCGCATCCGCCATTTGGCGTCGGGATTGCGCCGCCAAGTGCCGGTGCCGGTACAGGGCGCGTCGATCAGGACCAGATCGGCGGAGGCATGGATATCGGCGAGCGTATCGGTCTCGCCCTTCGGCGTGCGCACATCGGCGTTGTGGACGCCGGCACGCGACAGCCGCTCATGGATCGGTGCGAGCTGCCGCTTGTCGTGGTCGGTGGCGATCAGCCTTCCCTTGCCCTGCATCATCGCCGCCAGCGCCAGCGTCTTGCCGCCGGCGCCGGCGCAGAGATCGATCACCTGCTCGCCTGGTTTTGCCCCCGACAGCAGTGCCGCGAGCTGCGAGCCCTCGTCCTGCACTTCGACCGCGCCCTTGATGAAATCCTCCTCGGCGTGGATGCCGGGATTGCGGGCGTCGGCGCCGAGGTCGATGCGCAAGCCGACCGGCGACCATGGCGTCGGCGTCACGCCGAGATGCGCCAACGAGCGCAGCAGTTTTTCGCGTTTTGCCTTGAGCGTATTGACGCGCAGGTCGAGCGGCGCGCGGCTCGCCATCGCGACGGCTTCCGCGACGCGGTCGTCGCCGAACACCTGCGCGAGGTAGCCGTCGAGCCATTCCGGATAGTCGCCGGCGATCGGCGCAGGCGCGTCCGCCAGCGAGCGGGTAGTGAGCGCGGCGCGCTCAGTGTCCGTCAGCGGCTCCGGGGCAAAGCGGCCGCCGTCGCACAGGGCGGCGATGGTCTCCACGTCCATGCCGCGCTCGAGCTTCAGCATCCCGAGCACGCACGCCCGCGGCGTATCGGCGTCCATCAGCCAGGCGCTGGAGGCGCGGCGGCGCAGCACGTCCCAGATCAGGCCGGAGATCGCGGCGCGGTCGCCCGATCCGGCATAGCGGTGAGCGGTGCCCCATTCCTTCAGCGCCTTCGCCGCGGGAACGCGCTCTCTGTCGATGGTGTCGATCAGTTCGATGGCGGCGGACAGCCGCGCAGCGGGGGTCATGAAAAACTTTCAGCTCGAGCTTGGTCTAGATGAGCAGGAGAATCTTCAGCGCGAAGTAGATCCACATCGCCAGCAGCACCAGCACGCCGGCGAACCAGATCATCCCGCGCTGCTGGACATTGTTCGATGTCACGAAAATTCCGGCATGGATGAAGCGGATGACCACGAACACCCAGGACATCAGGACGATGAACAGGTCGGCATGGCGCAACGGCAGCGCCAATGCGATCAGGACATAGAACAGCACCGGGATTTCGAACTGGTTGCTGAAGCAATCGCCGATCTGGGTCGTCCTGGCCGGCCATTTGGCCTCACCCAGCGCGACGTCCTTGTAGCTGGTTTCCCCCGTCTTGAACGCCCGGCTCCGCGCCGAGGCCATCCATAACAGCAGCGTGAAGGTCAGCCCCACCAGGACGAAAACCGGCAGCAGAACCATTGGAACCGACATCGAAATCCTCCCCGGCGGAAGCCTGAGCCCCGCTATAGCGACCGCGACCGCTCGCCGCAATGAATCCGCACCCTGCCCGTTGAACCGCAATCGCCAATGCGGTGACCAACCCACGACAGTTCCAGTGATTTCAGTCCCGTACCGGCATTAACGCGTCCCAGGCGAGTAGCGCGCCATGAATATTACCTCCCCGATCCTCAAAGGTGCGGCGCACGCGGCCGCCCTCCCCGGCGATTCCGTGGCCTCGTTCCTCAAGATGGTTGCCGACACGACCGGCCTGTTCGCCGACGACTCGTCGGACGGCGTCATCGGCATGATGATGTCGGGGCTCGCAGGGGTCGCCACTGCGCTGGCGGTGGCCATCGTGCTGACCGTCTATTTCCGCAGCCGGTACCGCAGTGTTCGCGACGTTCTCCGGCACGGGTTTGCCGCCGCCGCGGTATTCGCGCTCGTCGCCTTCGTGGCCTACGACATGCGCCGTGCCGCGCTGGCCTATCTCGGCATCAACCCGACCAAACCCGCGGTCGAATTCGAGATCCGGCTGCCGAAGACGGCCGCGTCCGCGATCAGCGGCAATACCCAAGTCGAACTGCATACCGACCGGAACCAAACCCTTGCCCAGCTACAGGGCCAGGCGCAAGGCCAAGCGCAGGGCGCACCCGCCGCCGACGCCGACGGCCTCACCGTGCTCCGCGGCTCGGTGCCGCTGGACTACCGGACCAGCGAGCGGGTCGTCATCCTCAATCTGCCGGGCCTCGCCAGTTGCGAGTTCAAGTTGCGGCTGCCGGCGAGCCCCACGCCGTCCGACCAGTTCGGGCCGTGGCACCTGGCCGACCGCGTGGCGTCGCCGGTCACCGGCGAGGAAACACGCAGCCAGCAACATGACGCCTTCGCGATCCGCTATCGGGTGCTCTGACGATTGCCCCGGCGGCCGGTGTCAGGCCGCGCGGATCGAGTGCAGGAAGTTTTCCACTTCGGTACTGAGCTGATTGCTTTCCGTCAGCAGCGAGACGGCGCGGCCGTGGACCTGCTCGGCTCGGGAACCGGTATCCGCCGCGCCGCGATTGACGTCGGCGATACTGCCGGTCACCTGGGTGGCTCCCTGCGCGGCCTGCTGCACGTTGCGGGCGATCTCGTGCGTCGCCGCGCCCTGCTCTTCAACGGCCGCGGCGATCGCGGTGGAAATCTCGGAAATCTGGGCGATCGTGCCGCCGATGTCCCTGATCGCGGACACCGACTGCGCGGTGGCGGACTGCATATGCGTCACCTGGGCGGCGATCTCCTCGGTCGCCTTGGCGGTCTGCGCCGAGAGCGC
The DNA here is from genome assembly GCA_049582465.1 of Bradyrhizobium sp. GTDB lineage: Bacteria > Pseudomonadota > Alphaproteobacteria > Rhizobiales > Xanthobacteraceae > Bradyrhizobium. The sequence continues at coordinate 3,040 of JBAUUA010000531.1, forward strand.
CTTGACCTCGGCCGCCACGACCGCAAATCCCCGCCCGGCCTCGCCCGCCCGCGCCGCCTCGATGGTGGCGTTGAGCGCGAGCAGGTTGGTCTGCTCGGCCACTTCCGTGATCATCTTGATGACTTCGCCGATACGGTCTGCCGACTGCGACAGCTCGGATATTCCGACATTGGTTCGCTCGGCCTGCTCGACGGCGGCCTGGGCAATCTTCTGGGATTGCTGCACCTGGCGGCCGATTTCGGCGACGGAGGAAGCCATCTCCTCGGACGCCGCCGCCGCCGACTGCACATTCGACGACGACTGGGCGGAGGCAGCCGCAACGGTGGTGGACAATTGCTGCGTCGTATCCGCGGTCTTCTTCAGGCTGTCGGCCGCGGTCTCGATATCGGATGAGGCCGACGCGACGGTCCGGACGATCCTTCCGATCGCCTGTTCGAAGCCGTCGGCCACCTGCCGCATCGCGGCCTTGCGGTCTTCCTCGGCCTTCCGCGCGGCAACCGCTTGGGCTGCTTCCATGGCCCTGACACGCTGGGCATTTTCCTTGAAGATCTGGACCGCGCCGGCCATGGCGCCGACCTCGTCCCTGCGGCCGAGCGAAGGAATCTCGCTCTCCAGTTCGCCGCCGGCAAGGCGCTGCATGACGGCGGTCATCCCGGTGATCGGCTGGATGACGCCTTTGGCGATACCGGCCAATCCGGCGCCGAACACGAGGAAGACGAAGCCGGAGATGCTCCAGACGATCGTCGTGAACAACTGCACCCGGCTCGTCGCCTCGGCTTCGGTGGCGGCATTCTCG
>JBAUUA010000532.1:0-9683 GCA_049582465.1 Bradyrhizobium sp.
CGCATCCGCGGAGAGAAACCCCTCACCCGTCCGCGATGCTCCGCATCGCGTCCACCCTCTCCCACAAGGGGAGAGGGGAAGAAAGCGCCTCACATCGGCGGCGTGATGCCGTCGCGGCCGACGTTGACGCGGTTGGCTTCCAGCGTACCGTCGTCTTTTCTGGTGGCGCTGAAGATGATGATCTTGGCGCCAGGCTTCAGCTCCGACTTGTCGCCGGGAAGGAAGGTCACGATCGGCGTCCCCGGCGGCACCACGACCTTCTTCTCGCCGTCCTTGTACTTGACCAGGATGTCCTGGCCGTCGGTGCCCGCGACCGTCGTGGCCACGGTGGCGTTGGTCATGGTCGAGTTGGGGCGGAGATCCCAGGGCCGGAAACCTTCGGCCACGCCGCGCTGCGACTCGGGGAAGATATGAACGGAGAGCGCCTTCTGGGTGCCGTCCGGCTCCGGCATCGCGGAGACGCCGATATAGGAGCCCGGCTTGATTTCCGACATCGCGATGTTGGCGACGCCGAACACCGCGACATTGTCGGTCACGCGCACCTTCATGTCGGTGCCCTCGCGCGTTTTCACCGCGAGCAGCGGGCCGTCGACGGCTTCGATGGTGCCGCGAATGCGTACCGTCGGGGGCTGCTGGGCCCATGCGATCGATCCCGCGGCGGCCATGACCGTGGCCGAAACGAGCACGCAGCGCAGCAAAGAAGAAATTCCAGGCATCGCTCTCCTCCCCGAGTTTGTTCAACAAGGGGAAACACCGCGACGCACGGGCTATTCCGGGATGACGCAACCAAGAGATGCGGTTCGAGGTAGTACGCCTGGTCACCTCAGGCGGGCACAGGCCTCACATCGGCGGCGTCAGCCCGTTAAGGCCGACGGCGATGCGGTTGGCTTCGAACGAGCCGTCGGGCAATTGCTTGACGAAGGCGATCACCTGGGCGCCGGCCTTGAGCTCGGACTTGTCGCCGGGGACATAGGTCACGACCGGCGTGTTCGGCGAAACCACGACTTTCTTCTCGCCGCCCTTGTATTTGACCGTCAGCGTGTGACCGTCATTGCCCGCGACACTGTCGGCCACCGTCGCGTTGGTCATGCTCGAATTGGGACGCAGATCCCACGGCCGCGAACCCTCCCCGGTGCCCCGCATATCCTCCGGAAACACATGCACTTCGACGGCGTTCTGGCTGCCGTCGGGGCCCGGCACCGTGGTGGTTCCGATGAAGGAGCCAACCTTGATATCGGCAAGCGAAATCCGGGTGATGCCGGCCACGCGCATGTCAGGCGCCATGTGCAGCTTGAAATCCTCGCCGCTGCGCGACTTGACCGAAAGCCCGTCGCTGTCGACGGCTTCGATCGTGCCGCGAACCCGTGACGGCGTCGGCGGCTGCTGCGCGAACGCGGAAACCGACCACCCCGCTACGGCGGCAATGATGACCAGCGGACGAACAAGCGTTGAACGGCGAAGGGGCATGAACTGATCTCCGGTAAGCACCAGACCTAACACCGGACGCCGGCGCTGCAACAAAGTTCCGGCTCAAAGCTTTGTGAGATCGGCCTCGATCAGGGCGCGAAGCTCCGGCGTGACGGTAGGACGTTGCCCGAACCAGAGTTCGAAACCGCGCACCGCCTGGTGCAGCAGCATGCCGAGCCCGTCGGCGGTCTTCAATCCGTGCGTCCGTGCCGCCGCCAGCAACGGCGTCACCAGCGGCACGTAGACGAGGTCGGCAACGACGGCATGCGCCGGCAATTTGCCGACGTCGATCTCGAGCGCGGGCTGGCCGTGCATGCCGAGCGAGGTCGTATTCACCAGCAGGTCGACCCGCGGCAGCAATTCGCCGATCCCCTGCCATGAGACCGGATGAACCCGGGCGCCGAATTGATCGGCCAGCGCGCGGGCCCGTTCGGGCGTGCGGTTTGCCAGATGGACGCGGCTGACGCCGCGCTCGATCAATCCGAACACCACCGCGCGCGACGCGCCGCCCGCGCCCAGCACCAGCGCATCCCCGCTGGCGCCATCCCATCCGGGCGCGCAGGCGTCGAGATTATGGATGAAACCTTCGATGTCGGTGTTGGTCGAGCACAATTCGCCGCCCTCGTACCACAGCGTGTTGGCGGCGCCGACCGCGCGGGCTCTCTCGTCCGGCGTAGTCAGCGCGAGCGCACGTTCCTTGTGGGGAATGGTGACGTTGGCGCCGACGAAGCCGTGCGCCTTCAGATTCAGCACGAATTCGGCAAAGCCTTCGGGCGGGATCGCCTCGATGCTGTAGCCGCCCTCGAGCCCCAGCGTCCGCAGCCAATAATGATGGATCAGCGGCGAGCGCGAATGCGCCGCCGGCCATCCGATCAGGCATGCGGCGCGGGGTTTTGTTGCGGCGGTCATTCAAAATCCTGTTGCGACGCACCCTCGGCGGAAGTTGTCGCTGTGCTCAAATCGGACAAGCCGCGCTCGCTGTCAATGCTGCCGGTGAACTATCGATGCACCGTGACCGCGACGATCGCACTCAACGCCAGCGCGGCGCCCGCGGCAAACCAGATCGCGGAAAGACTGATCCGGTGATAGACCAGCGCGCCGCAGACGCAGCCCGCGACCAGCGCCGCCCACAGCAACAGGTTCGGCAGCCAGGCCCAGCGGGCGCCGCCGCGCAAGGCCGCGGCGGCGAGCTGGCCGACCTTGACAAGCGCGCCCGTGACGTAGGTGAGGCCAAGGCCGGCGCCGCCCTTGATCTGGAACACCGCGTTTTCGAGCCCCATCGCCAGCACGACCGCAGCGATCGCGGCATTCTGCAGATCGAAGGTGTTGGCGAGCGCGCCGGCCGCGAGCAGCGCCGCCTCCGCCAGCAGCACCCAGGGTTGGCGGTGGACGCCGTGGCCGAGCACGATCAGACTGCCGGCGCCGGCGCCGATCACGAACAGCGCGATCAGCCCGAGCAACTGCGCCGCGGAGGCCCATTGTCCTTCCGCGAGGACGACGCCCATCCGCGTCGAGTTGCCGCTCATGAAGGAAACATACAGGCCGCTGAGATGCAGGAAGCCGATGGCGTCGACATAGCCGGCCAGCGCGCTCAGCGCGCAGGCCAGGGAAATGTTGCGGCGTGAATCAAGCATTCAGCCGTTCCATTCGTAGACTTCCTTTTCATACGCTTCGCGGAATCCGGCGCGCTGCAGATTGCGATAGGAATGCTCCAGCATATAGAGGGTTTCAGAGACCAGCGAGGAACAGCCGAGCAGTTCGGCGCACTCGATGCGCTTGGCGATCAGCGCCTGTTGCGCGCCGCGCTTGCGATGGCTTTCGACGGTCGCCGCCGCCATCAGATATCCGATGTCTTCGAACATGCAGAGGGCGGCAATGGCGACCGGACGTTCGCCGTCGAAAGCCATGTAATGGAAAAAGCCCGGTTGACCCGCGGGCCTCGCATATTCCGGCCACAGGGTCTCGCCCAGTTGCTCGCGGGCGGCCGCAATGTCGTCGGCGCCCACCTGCCGGATCGCGAGATCGGTCTTGAACGGCGCCGGCCCAGGACCGTTTCGATACAGGGTCGGATAGCCGGTGCGCCGGACGCGGGACAGTCCGCTTTCTTTCAGCCAGCCGCGCGCCACATCCATGTCGGGGCCGGGACTGAGCCAGACAAAGAAACGCTTCACGCCTTCGGCCGAAAACAGGTCGATGAGACGCGTGGCGCTTTCAGGCCCCATCCCTGCTTCGGCACCGCAGAGGTAGACGCGATTGAGGTTGGCGGATGCGTAGGGTGCCTGACGACCGGGATCGATGGTGACGTAACAACCGCCGAAGGGCGCGCCGTGGAATTGTCTCCGGATCAGGCTATCCGGCCGGCACCTTGCATCCAGCCAGGAGGCAAGCCGCCTCAGTTTCAACGACAAGCCGATCTTGTCCATTGCGCTCCTCGCGAGCACCGCCTTCTCGCATACCCGTCGCAGTTTTCATGAAAGTGACGGACTTGGGAAGCGCCGCCGCCTCAAAAGGCCTCAGGCAGCGCGCCGACCGGCGTTGCCACCAGCGCATCGATTTCCTCGCGCGACCGGAGACGCAGTTTCGGTCCGGCGAAATTCTGAAACAGCGCCAGATGGCCCGAGAACGAGGTCGGCGTCTGGCGCTGCCAATACGCCTCGGCCCATTGCAGGAAGGCTTCGTGCTCGCCGGCAGCGGCGTCCTTCCAGGGACCGCGCCGGGACAGACCTTCGCTGCAAATGGGCCAGGGCAGGTCGAGCCAGATCAGCGAGGTCGCGAACGGCAGCGCGGCCGCAGCCAGCCATCCGTAGACGCCTTCGATGATCCACCGCGGCTTGCCGGCGACCTCGACAACCATCCCGGTTGCGAGCGTTTCATCCCGCTTCACGCCGACCTTGTTCTGCCAATGAATCGGATCGAGATCGATTGCCGGCGCGCCGATGCCTCGCGCCAGCGATTTCGCAAGCGTGCTCTTGCCCGATCCGCTGTTGCCAATGATCACGACCCTCGATCCCAATGTCGAGCCGAGGGTCACGATCGCCGGCTGCAATCAGGCCGCGACGCGGTGCGCGGCGATGATCTGGTCGGCGGCGCGGCCGGTGACGTCGGCCATGCGGTCGAAGGCCCGCGTGAAGCTGCCGGCACCGGCGGTGGCCGAGCGCAATTCCACGATCAGTTCGCCGATCTCGGCCTCCGGCATCATGGCGCGGACGCGGTCCCATCCCAGCCAGCCCTCGCGGGTGTCGAAGCCGAGAATCTGTCCGCGCCGTCCCGACAGGATGGCGTTGATCTTCGCGGTGGCTTCGGTCGGACAGACGATCTCCACCACATGGATCGGCTCCAGCAGCACCGGCTGGCACTGCGGCAGCGCCTCGGAGACGCCGATCCGCGCCGCGGTGCGGAAGGCGAGGTCCGAGGAGTCCACGCTGTGATAGGAACCGTCGGTCAGCGTCACCGCAACATCGATGACGGGAAAGCCGAGCGGTCCGCGCAGCAAGCCGTCGACCACGCCCTCTTCGACCGCGCCGATATAGTTGCGCGGTACCGCGCCGCCGACCACCTTCTCGTGAAACTCGAAGCCGCCGCCGCGCGGCAACGGCTTGATCTCCAGCACCACGTCGCCGAACTGCCCGTGGCCGCCGGACTGCTTCTTGTGCCGACCGCGCTGGGTGATCGATTTGCGGATGGTCTCCTGATATCCGATCGGCGGCGCGTGCGATTTGACGTTGACGCCGAAGCGGTCGCTCAGGCGTTCCAGCGCGACCCGCAGATGCATCTCGCCCTGCCCCCACAGCACGATGTCGTGGGTCCTCGGGTTCTGGATCATGGTCAGCGAAGGATCTTCCTCGTTCAATCGCAACAGCGCCTGGCCGAGCTTGACGTCGTCCTTGCGGTCGTTTGCTGCGATCGCCATCGACAGCACCGGCGGCAACGGCTCGATGGTGACAAGCGCTTTCGGTGCGGTCTTGCCGCCGGACAGCGTATCGCCGGTCTTGACGGTGTCGAGCTTGCCGAGCGCGACCGCGTCGCCGGCCTCGGCGGAGGTGCGTTTGCTGTCGAGCGCGCAGTTCACCGACGAGATGCCCGACACCCGCCCGCTCTCTCCGGACGAGAAATGCAGCGTCGCGCCGTCGTCGATGTGGCCCGTGAACAGACGCGTCAGCGACAGCTTGCCGCCATGCTGCAAATGCACGGTCTTGAACACATAGCCGGTCGCGTCCTTGGTCGAGGGCACGCCGAGACGCTTGGCGGTCTCGGCCACGCCGGGCGATTCATGGCGGAGCGCCTTCATCAGCCGCAGCACGCCGTTCTCGCGCAAGGCGGAGCCGAGCAGCACCGGACAGATCAACCCCTCGCGCAATTCGCGGGCGAGGTCGTCGAACACCGCGTCGCGCGGCGGCGGAATGTCCTCGAGCAGTTGCTCCATCAGCGCGTCGTCGTGGTCGGCGAGCTTTTCCAGCATCGAGAAACGGGCTTCCTTCTCGCGGTCGAGATCGCCACCCGCCAGCGCCACCACTTCGGAGGCCTTGTGTTCGCGGTAGACGAAGGCGCGCTCCAGCGCGAGGTCGACGAAACCGGCGATCAGGTCACCGTTCCAGATCGGAATCTGACGCAATACCAGCGGAATCCGCGACGCCGGCTGCAATGTCGCGAGCGTCTCGCGGATGCGTTTGTTGGCACGATCGATCTTGTTGAGAAACAGAAAGCGCGGAATGCCGAGGTCCTCGAGTTCCCGCAGGATGAGCTGAAGCTGCGGCAGCTTTTTCTCGTCGGCCTCGCAGACCACGACCGCGGCATCGACCGCCGGCAACGCGGCGCGCATGTCGTGCGCGAACTCGACCGAACCGGGGCAATCGATGAAAGTGTAGCTGTCGCCCATGAAACTTGTCGTGGCGGCGGTGAGGCCGACGCCCATCTTGTGGCGGCGGGCTTCCGCCGTCGCATCGCCGACGGAAGTTCCGGCGTCGACGCTGCCGGCACGCGGGATCGCGCTCGTGCGCGCCAGGATCGCTTCTAGAAGTGTGGTTTTACCGCTTTGGAAGGGGCCCACCAGTGCGATGCACCGTGGACCGCGGGGACTTCTGACGTCTTGTCCCATTGCCGCCTCCTTGGTTGGAGCTCGGCCCTTGATTGGGTCGGCGGATGGGATGCTCCCCCTCCGCCGACGATTTGGCAAGCCGGAAAAACGTCGCTGCGCCGCATTGCGCGACAGACTTTTGCCGCTGCGTGGCGTTCGCAGGAAATAGCCCCGCTCTGCAAGGAGCGGGGCGAGCAATAAGCCGTTACCTGCCCGGCCGAAGCTCCAGGCTTTCAAGCCCGGCCGCGACGCTCAGGCCCACCTGGCCCTGCACGCTGAGCGGCTGCAGCGCGATCGAATTATCCGAACCGCCGACCAGCACGTTGCCGCCGAGCCCGACACCGATCGCTGCGCTGCCCTGCGCACCGGCGTAATTGCCCGATAGATCGCCCGGTCCGAGCCGCGACACTGGCGCATAGACGCCCCAGGCGAGCGCCGATTCCTGGGTGATGCCGAGATCGACGCCGACCTTGCGGATGGTCGCGACATAGCGATCCTCCGGCATGCCGTCGGCGCGCAGCACGCAACCGAGATTGGTCACGGAGCCGACGATGAAGCCGATGCTGGCGCCGCCGCGGCATTCAAGGACGCCGACCCGTACGCGATCCATCGGCTGCTGCGCACGGGTGCCGGCAAAGGAGGTGACCAGCGTGGCAATGGCTAACCCGGCAAGGATAAGTGAACGGCGCATGAAGTAATCTCCGGCTGAAAAGATGTGATGCGAGCAGGAATCAGAACAGCGCCATACCCCCGGCGCCGGCCTTTCTATGACACAACGCCGGCGGGGATGCCATATTTCGGGCGGTCTCGGCCTCGTCATTCCGGGGCGGCGCGAAGCGTCGAACCCGGAATGACGAATCCGCAAACAAAAAGAGGCCCGCTTTCGCGGGCCTCTTGCGCCGGCATCGCGCTTTGTCAGCCGCGATGGTGATGGTGACGGTGATGATAGTGGTGGCGATAGCCGCCGAGCCGCACCGGCTCCAGTTCGATGGAGGCCACGCCGGCCGCGACGTTCAGCCCGGTCTGGCCCTGCAGGCTGATCGGCTGCAGTGCGTAGGCATTCGCCGGACCGCCGACCAGGAAGTTGCCGCCGCCGCCGATCCCGACCGAGGCGTTGGCGCCGACGCCGCCGTAATTGCCGGCGAGATCGCCGTAGCCGACCCGCGTGGTCGGCGCGTTCACCGCCCAGGTCAGCTTGGTCTGATCGGTGATACCGAGATCAAGCCCAAGGCGGCGAAGGGTCGCGATGTAGGGCTCGGGCCGGCGGCCTTCGCTCTGGAACACGCATTGCAGGCTGGTGCTCGAGCCGACCACGTAGCCGACATTCTGGCCGCCCTCGCATTGCAGGATGCCGGCGCGGACGGGCGGCATCGCGTTGGCGCTGGCGATCGAGCCCGCGAGCGCGGCGATGGCGATGGTAAGTGTAGAGAGTCGCATTAGTCTGGTCTCCGCGTGACGAATTGAACTTGCGGAGCGGACAGGATGGAAGCGCCGTGTTCAAAACAAGGCGCTTCCCGAAAGTTGCCGCCGAAACATCAAAACTTCGGCGGCAAATATTCGAGACGTGATTTGACTATCTCAAATTTCCACAAAATCGCTGGATGCGTTTGCAGGCGTCCTCGAGATCGGAGTTTTTCGCCGCATAGGAGATGCGGAACGCAGGTCCCAGTCCGAACGCGGAACCCTGCACCACGGCGACGCCCTCGTTTTCCAGAAGCTCGGTGACGAAATCCTCGTCGTTGGCGATCACCTTGCCGGACGGCGAGGTCTTGCCGATGGTTCCGGCGCAGGACGGGTAGACATAGAACGCGCCCTGCGGCCGCGGGCAATCGATGCCCTTGGCCTGGTTGAGCATCGACACCACGAGATCCCTGCGTTCCTTGAACGCCTTGTTGTTGACCGGGATGAAATCCTGCGGACCGTTGAGCGCCTCGACCGACGCCCATTGCGAAATCGAACACGGGTTCGAGGTCGACTGCGACTGGATGGTCTGCATCGCCTTGATCAGCTCGGCGGGGCCGCCGGCATAGCCGATGCGCCAGCCGGTCATGCAATAGGCCTTCGACACGCCGTTCACCGTCAGCGTGCGCTCGTAGAGCTTCGGCTCGATCTGCGCCGGCGTCGTGAACACGAAGTCGTCATAGACCAGATGCTCGTACATGTCGTCGGTCATCACCCAGACCTGCGGATGCTTGACCAGCACGTCGGTGATCGCCTTCAGTTCGGTGCGCGTATAGGCGGCGCCGGTCGGGTTCGACGGCGAGCACAGGATGATCCATTTGGTCTTGGGCGTGATCGCCTTCTCGAGATCGTTCGGCTGCAGCTTGAAGCCATGCTCGGCCGTGCACACCACCGGCACCGGTTCGCCGCCGGCGAGCGCCACCATTTCCGGATAGCTCACCCAATAGGGCGCGGGAATGATGACCTCGTCGCCCGGATTGATGGTGGCCATCAGCGCGTTGTAGAGCACCTGCTTGCCGCCGGTTCCGACGATGATCTGGTTCGGCGTGTAGGTAAGACCGTTCTCGCGCTGAAACTTGGCGATGATCGCCTGCTTCAGCTCGGGAATGCCGCCGACATCGGTATACTTGGTCTTGCCGGCCTCGATGGCATGGATCGCCGCCAGCTTGATGTTGGCGGGCGTATCGAAGTCGGGCTCGCCGGCGCCCAGCCCGATGACGTTGCGGCCGGCCGCTTTGAGCGCGCGTGCTTTATCCGTGACCGCGATGGTCGCGGACGGCTTCACACGGTCAAGCGCAGCGGACAGAAACGGCATCATCATCTCCTTGCGGACATCAGCAGCACACCATGTGCAGCTCTCGATCCACGACTCTATTTGCTGGGATCGTGGCACCCTAAAACGGGTCACGCTGCATCGCAAGAAGCTTGGCCCGGTATGGCCAAACTTTAGGAAACGTTAAAAGCCGCGGGCTAGGGTGGCGCAACATTCATAAAATTCCACGGCGAAATGACTCATATCTGGCAAGGGCTGCGATCCGGCCAATGGCTGACCGCCACACGCATGCGGGGTTACAGCCTGATCCTGCTCGGGTTCTACGCCGTCGCGATAGTCGGCTGGATCGTCCTGTCGAACGGCCTGATCGACCCCAACGGCAAGCCGCTGGGGACCGATTTTTCGAGC
>JBAUUA010000533.1:0-2077 GCA_049582465.1 Bradyrhizobium sp.
TGGATCAGCAGAATTTCGAGGCTGCGCGGCCCGCTTCCGCCGATCCTGCGGTTGCCCTGGCGCAAGCCCTCGGTCAGCTGCCCAAAACCCCCCAAGCAAAGCCGCAGGCAAAACCGCAGCCGGGCGCCTCGGTGGAGGCGCTGGCCAGCGAACACGGCCTCAAGCTCGGCGACCAGAACGAGCTGACCATCCGCCGCATCAAGCGCGGAAAAAGCTATTCCTTCGTGCGCGCCAACGGCACGCCGATTCGCCATGCCGGCACCATCCGCCGCCTGCATTCGATGGCAGTGCCGCCGGCCTATGCCGAGGTCCGCTACTCGCCCGATCCGAATTCGCATCTGCAGGCGGTCGGCCGCGACGCCGCTGGCCGGCTGCAATACCGCTATCACTCCGACTGGGAAAAGGTCCGCGAGCACCGCAAGGCCCATCGCCTGGCCAAACTCGTGGCGGCGCTGCCGAAAATCCGCCGCAACGTCTCGATGCACCTGTCGGGCGACACCCCGACCCGGGAATTTGCGCTGTCGGCGGTGATCGAATTGATCGCGCGCACCGCGATCCGTCCCGGCAATGAATCCTATGCCCGCCTCAACGGCACCCGCGGCGCCACCACGATGCTGAAATCCAACGTGACGCTGGAAGACGACACCGTCGTGCTGTCCTTCAAGGCCAAGGGCGGCAAGGCCGTGCGCAAGGAATGCGACGCCGCCAAGCTCGTCCGCGCCATCGGCATCCTGCGCGGCGTGCCGGGAAAACGCATGTTCCAGTATCGCGACAATTCCGGCACCGTGCGCGCGGTCTCCACCACCCAGGTCAACGCGTTCCTGCGCGAGATCGCCGGGATCAAGATTTCACTGAAGGATTTTCGCACCCTGATGGCGTCCGCCGTGGTGCTGGAATCGCTGTCGCGGATTTCGCCGGCCGCCAGCGCCCGCGGCCGCAAGAAGCAGGTGCTGGACGCCGTCCGCGCCGCCGCGGATGAACTTTCCAATACGCCGGCGATCTGCCGCAAGAGCTATGTCCACGACACCATCGTCACCGCCTTCGAGGACGGCATCCTCGAACGTTTCGCCGCGACCATGAAGGGCTACCGCTCGCAGTCGAAGCGCGAGGCGCTCCTGGCGCAGGTGGTGGCTGCCGTGGCGGCGTAGGCGCAACGCCGTAGGGTGGGCAAAGCGAAGCGTGCCCACCATGCAGAACGCGAGATGCTGATCGATGGTGGGCACGGCGCAGGAGCGCCTTTGCCCACCCTACGACTGGGTTCGTGCCGCTACAGCCCGCCCATCTTGCAGACCAGCTTCCACTCTTCTGCCGTCACCGGCTGCACCGACAGCCGCGAATATTTTACCAGCGCCATGTCGGCCAATCGCTTGTCGGCCTTGATCGCGGCCATCGTCACCGGGGTCTTCAACGGCTTGTCCGCCTTGATATCCACGCAGACGAATTTTCCGGTCTTGTCGGTTGGATCCGGATAGGCTTCCTTGATGATCTCGGCGATGCCGACGATCTCCTTGCCCTCGTTGGAATGATAGTAGAAGGCGAGGTCGCCTTTCTTCATCTTCACGAGGTTCTGCCGCGCGGTGAAATTGCGCACGCCGGTCCAGGCTTCGCCCCTGGCGCCCTTTGCCACCTGCTGGTCCCACGACCAGGCCGAAGGTTCGGATTTCACCAGCCAGTACGCCATCATCATCCCTCCGCCTTGAACGGGCGCGTCAGGAGACTTTCGATCGCCTCATCGACTGTCACCGCGCCGCGCAGGATCGCCGCCACCGCATTTGATACCGGCATATCGATGTTTTGCGAAGCCGCCAGTTCGATCAGCACCGGCGCGGTGAACTCGCCCTCGGCGAGTTTTCCCTTAGGCGGCGGCTCGCCGCGGCCGAGCGCGATGCCGAGCGCGAGGTTGCGCGACTGCGGGCTGGAGCAGGTCAGGATCAGATCGCCCAGGCCCGACAGCCCCGCCATGGTTTCGCCGCGCGCGCCGCAGGCGCGCCCGAGCCTGATCAGCTCGGAAAAGCCGCGCGTGGTCAGGGCGGCCTGCGCGGAGGCGCCGAGTTTTCGGCCCACCACGATGCCGGCC
>JBAUUA010000534.1:0-21537 GCA_049582465.1 Bradyrhizobium sp.
GCGACGACGAATTGTTCGGGCCGCTGCTCGCCGAGAAGCTGGTGTATTATCCGACCGTCACCCGCGAGCCGTTCCGCAACCGCGGCCGCATCACCGATCTCATCACCTCCGAGCAGCTGTTCAACGATATCGGCCAGCAGCCGCTGGATATCGCGGACGACCGCATCATGATGTGCGGCAGCCCGGGCATGCTGGAGGAATTGCGCCAGATGTTCGAAGCGCGCGGTTTCGCCGAGGGCTCCGGCAACGAGCCCGGCCATTTCGTGATCGAGAAGGCCTTCGTCGAACGATGATCCGCCTAGTCGTCCCGGCCTCGAGCCGGGACCCACAACCACCGTCCGGTGTTTTTGGGAGAGCTGGGGCTGTGGTCCGGTGCACTAACAATCATCGTGGTTATGGGTCCCCGCGTGCGCGAGGACACGACAAGTGACCAGGTCCTTCGAACTGTCCCGAAATGACGACAACCAATTCAATCTTCGCGCGGCGCAGACTGTTTCATCCGGCTGACAACTAATTGCTATGCCCGGAGCCCGGTCCGGCTAACTCTACGCTCAGAGCCATTCCCAAAAAAACTGCTGGAATGGAAATTGCTTCGATACAGACGAAGGATTGCGCGATGGCGATGGACGAAATTGTTGACGGCCTTTCGGAGGTGTCTTGTGACGTCCTGGTGATCGGGGGCGGCACAGCCGGGCCGATGGCGGCTCTGAAGGCGAAGCTCAAGAATCCGAAAGCCAATGTCGTCCTGCTCGAAAAGGCCAACGTGAAGCGCTCCGGCGCTATCTCGATGGGAATGGACGGGCTCAACAACGCGGTGATCCCGGGCTACGCCACGCCCGAGCAATACACCAAGGAAATCACCATCGCCAATGATGGCATCGTCGACCAGAAGGCGGTCTACAAATACGCCCAGCGCTGCTATTCGATCATCGAGGAACTCGACAGCTTCGGCATCCGCTTCCTGAAGAACGAAAACGGCGACTACGCCGTCAAGAAGGTGCATCACATCGGCACCTATGTTCTGCCGATGCCGAACGGCGAAACCGTCAAGAAGGCGATCTACCGGCAGCTGCGCCGTGCGCGAATCCTGATTTCGAACCGCTATATGGCCACGCGTCTGCTTACCGGCGGTGATGGCCGCATTGCCGGCGCCATCAGCGTCAACACCCGCACCGCCGAGATCCTGGTGATCAAGGCCAAGGCGGTGATCCTGTGCATGGGCGCGGCCGGCCGGCTCGGACTTCCGACCTCCGGCTATATGTTCGGCACCTACGAGAACGCCGCGAATTCCGGAGACGGCTATGCCATGGCCTATCATGCCGGTGCGGCGCTTGCGAATCTCGAATGCTTCCAGATCAACCCTCTGATCAAGGACTATAACGGTCCCGCCTGCGCTTACGTCGCCGGTCCGTTCGGCGCCTACACCGCAAACAATGAAGGCTCGCGGTTCATCGAATGCGACTATTGGTCGGGCCAGATGATGCTCGAGTTCTACAACGAGCTGCAGTCCGGCAAGGGTCCGGTATTTCTGAAGCTCGATCATCTGCATGCCGACACCATCAGTGAGATCGAAACCACCCTGCACAAGGTTGAACGTCCGACGCGCGGCCTGTTCCATGAGGGGCGCGGCACCGATTACCGGCAAGAACCGATCGAGATGCACATCTCCGAGATCGGATTCTGTTCGGGGCACAGTGCGTCCGGCGTGTTCGTCGATGACTTCGCGCGAACCACCGTTCCCGGACTCTATGCCGCGGGCGACATGGCCAGCGTCCCGCACAATTACATGCTCGGCGCCTTCACCAACGGATCGGTCGCCGGCGAGGACGCCATGGAATACGCCGATAACACCGACTTCGCGAAATTCGATGCCGCCGACGTCGAGAAGGAGAGGGAGCGCGTGCTTGCGCCGACCAGGCGCGAGGATGGAATTCCGCCGAACCAGATCGAATACAAGGCACGCCGGCTGGTGAACGACTATCTGCAGCCGCCGAAGGTCACGCGCAAGTTCGAACTCGGGCAAAGGCGGCTTGCCGAGGTCCGCGACGACATGGAAACGCGGATGATCGCCCGCAACGCCCACGAATTATTGCGTGCGCTCGAGACCCAGTCGATCGTCGACTGTGCCGACATGGCGGCGCACGCCTCGCTGTACCGGACCGAAAGCCGCTGGGGCCTCTATCATCTGCGCACGGACTATCCCGACAAGGACAACGAGAACTGGTTCTGCCATTCGCTCCTGAGCAAGAAGGACGGGCGGATGACCAGCGAGAAGCGGGCGGTCGAGCCCTACATCGTTCCGATCGCGGACGATGAAAAGGATCTCTACGACAAGCAGCGCATCCGCGCCAGCGCCTGACGTTTGCAACAACTCTTCACGGATTGGAGCCGATCGATGCCCTTCGCAAGTTACCAAACATCCGTTCCCGTCGTCGTCGACGACGCCAAATGCATCGCGGACAAGGGTTGCACGGTCTGCGTCGACGTCTGCCCGCTCGATGTGCTGCGCATCAGCGACATGACCGGCAAGGCCTACATGGCCTATGACGAATGCTGGTACTGCATGCCGTGCGAGGCCGATTGCCCGACCGGCGCCGTCACGGTCAACATCCCCTATCTGCTCAGGTGAGCCATGGCTGACCCGTTCGAATCCTATGACGATCTCGACGACATCGAAGACCGGCTGCTGGCCGCCGACCCCGGCGAGCGCCGCGTGGCGATCATCGCGCTGGGACATTCCGGCGATCCGGCAGCGATCGCGCATCTCGACCGCCTGACCACCGATCCGGATCCGGGGGTGCGGCAACAGGTGGCGCTCGCGCTCGGCGAATTCGACGGACCGGAGACGGCAGCGGCGCTGGTCAAGCTGGCGGTCGATCCGGAACAGGCCGTGGCGAACGCTGCAGCGGGCAGCATGGCTGAACTGAAGGATCCCGCCTGCGCCGATGCGATCCTGCCCCTGGTCGGCCATGCGCATGCCTTTGTCCGGATGGCCGGCCTGCGGGCGTTGAAGGAATTGCGGCGCAAGGACACGCTGAAGCCGGCGCTCGATGCCTTGCGCGACGTCGACGCCGCGGTCCGCGTGCAGGCCATCGGCGTGATCGGGTTTCTCAAGCTGGAAGAATCGATTCCCGCCCTGACCTCGGTGACGGCGGATGGCGATGCGCATGTGCGCCGCGCCGCGGTAAGCGCATTGGCGTTTTCCCACATGAAGCCGGCTGCCGAATCGATCACACGGGCGCTGGCCGATACCGACTGGATGGTGCGCGAAGTTGCGGCCGAGACGCTGGGTACGAACGTCAACGGGGGGCAGGCCGTGGACTCCCTGATATCGGCATTGAGCGATGAGTTCTGGCAGGTTCGGCTGAAGGCGGCACGAAGTCTTGGCAGGATGAAGGTGGTGCGCGCGGTTCCCGCGATCGGTGCCTGTCTTGCGCATACGCAGGCAAACTTGCGCAAGGAAGGTGCTGCCGCGCTTGGCGAAATCGCAGATGCGTCTGGCTGCAGGTACCTGGAGCCCATTCTCGACGACCCCGATCCCGAGGTTCGGAAGAATGCGCGCTGGGCGATGCAACAAATCGTTTCGAAGAGGGGGGCGTTGGGATCCTGAGCGATTGCCGAATGGTTTTCCGGTCTGAGCCGCGTGACGGTCAGTTGGCCTTGGCCTGCATAAGCTCGAGCCGGTTACCGAAGGGATCGCTTACAAAGAATCGGTCGTAACCATCCAGCGGCTCGTCATAGCCGATCGGGTAGCCGGCCATTTTTAAAGCGGCTTCCAGCCCGGCCAGATCGTCCACGATGAAGGCCGGATGGGCCTTTCTCGCCGGGACAAAGTTCTTCTCGACCCCGAGGTGAACCTTCAGTTCACCGTCCTCGAACCAGCAGCCGCCACGCGCGGCGAGACCGGCAGGCTTCACCGCCTCCGGAATTCCGAGGATTCCCTGGTAGAATTCCCGGGCCTCGCTTTCCCGCCCAGCCGGCATCGCGAGCAGGACATGGTCCAACCGGCGAACCCGCATCGTTGCCCTCCTTCCCGGAGCTCCGTCCTCGGAAACTAGACCAGAAGGGTATTCCAGTTCGGCAGACCAGCCAACCGCCACGGCGTCGGCCCTCCAGAGGGCACTTGCGAGGGCAGCATAGGGCCACCATGTGTGTCCTCCTCCGAGGAATTACCCATGCTGGATTTTACCCACTCTACATTCGACGAGAACCCGCAATCGCCAACGGTCAGATCCGCGGCCACCGACGATCAGGCGTTGCTCGACGCCTATTCCAATGCCGTGATCGGCGTGACCGAACGCGTCGGACCCGCCGTGGTCCGCGTCGAGACCAGTTCGGCCGGACAGGACGCGCGCGGGCGCGGCGGGATCGGCTCGGGAATCGTGATTTCTCCGGACGGACTCGTGCTTACCAACAGCCACGTGGTCGGATCGTCGAAGCAGATCCGACTGCGCGACACCGAAGGCATTGTCACGGACGCGCGCGTGCTCGGCGTCGACCCCGACACCGACCTGGCGCTGCTGCGTGCCGATGGCGTGCGGGATTTGCGCTACGCCTCGCTCGGCGATTCCAAGACGTTGAGGCGCGGCCAATTGGTGGTGGCGATCGGCAATCCGCTCGGCTTTGAATCGACGGTGACGGCGGGCGTGGTGTCGGCGCTCGGCCGTTCGATCCGCTCGGTCAGCGGCCGGACCATCGAGGACGTCATCCAGACCGACGCTGCGCTCAATCCCGGCAATTCCGGCGGGCCGCTGGTGTCCTCCGCCGCCGAGGTGATCGGCATCAACACCGCAATCATCAGCGGCGCGCAAGGCATCTGCTTTGCGGTCGCCAGCAATACCGCGCAGTTCGTGTTGTCCGAAATCATCCGCCACGGCTATGTCCGGCGCGCCTATATCGGCGTATCCGGCCAGACCGTGCCGGTGCCGCGGCGGCATGCGGTGGTCGCGGGCGTCGACAACAAGATGGGCGCGCTGCTGGCGCAGATCGAGCCGGACGGGCCGGCGGCGCGGGCAGGCCTGTTGCCCGGCGATGTCGTGATCAAGCTCGATGGCGTCGATGTCAACGGCGTCGACGATCTGATCCGCATCCTCGATCGCGACCGGATCGGCCACACGCTGGCGATGGATGTGCTGCGAATGGGGCGCCTGCGCGCCATCGACATTCATCCGATCGAACGCAAGCCCGCGATTCGACAGCCGGGAGCCCGCTAGGGCTGCCGGCTTGCATTCCCTGTCCTTGCCTGCGAACGGCGCGGCCTGCCCTGCAGCCGCGCCATCTTGACATTTTCGAGAGTGGCTTCCGGTTCCGCCGCCGACCGGCCAATTCCCGGTACCCGGATCGTGCGGGCCGGTGAGAGGGCGGCCTGCTCCCCTCGCAGATATCCCGCGAGAAGTGGTTGCAGCACAGCATTTTCTTGACTCGGAGCCCGTCCTGCGGTTGTCCGTGAATCCCGGGGATACGCAGGGATTCGCGGCGACCTCGACCGCCAACCGCGATTCACTCCCACCTACTTTAGTTGCGCTGACGCGGAACGCATTGCGGTGCAGTTTCGCTTGCCGTGCACGCATGCCCCGCTAAAATACTGGGAAAGCTGAATAACGGCTCAAGAATAAGAATGGAGAGAAACAATATGAACAAAGCATCCAGGTCGCCTATTTTTTGGTCATTGCGAGGCCTTCTCGGCGGAACCGCGCTCGGCCTGTTAACGATCGCATCCGGCCAGGCGCTGGCCGCGGACCCCATCAAGATCGGCGTTATCGCCGAAGCGCAGGCCATCGCCGGCGCATCGATCCCGCAGGCGGCCCAGATGGCGGCCGATGAAATCAACGCCAAGGGCGGCGTCGACGGCCGCAAGATCGAGATCATCGCCTACGACAACCATTCCTCTTCGGCCGATTCGGTTCGCGCCTTCCAGCGTGCGGTCAACGAGGACCACGTCAACATCGTCATCGCCAGCTACATCAGCGAAGTTGTGCTGGCGCTGGAGCCCTGGGCATCGCGCCTGAAGACGCCCTTCATCACGCCGGGTGCGGCCTCGAACGAGATCAGCAAGAGCGTGCATGCCGATTACGAGAAGAACAAATACACCTTCCATGGCTACCTGACCTCGGCCGCGCTGGCGCTGTCGGTCTGCGACGCTGCCAAGGAATTGCTGGTCGACCAGAAGCACATGAAGACCGCCGTCATCATGAGCGAGGACGCCGCCTGGACCAAGCCGCTCGATGTCGGCTACGAAGAGTGCCTGCCGAAGATCGGCCTGAAGGTGCTCGACCACATCCGCTTCTCGCCCGACACCACCGACTTCACCCCGATCTTCAACAAGATCGAGGGCGCCAAGCCCGACGTGATGATCACCGGCATTTCGCATGTCGGCGTGCAGCCGACGGTGCAGTGGAAGAACCAGCAGGTGCCGATCCCGATGCTCGGCATCTCCTCGCAGGCGACCAACTCCACCTTCGGCGCGGATACCAACGGCGCCGCCGAAGGCGTGCTCTATCAGGGCGTGTCCGGACCGGACGTGCCGGTGACGGAAAAGAGCCTGCCGTTCACGCAAGGCTTCAAGGCGAAGTTCGGCAACTTCCCGTCCTATGCCGGCTACACCTCCTATGACGAGGTCTACTACATCGCCGACGCGGTGAAGCGCGGCGGCTCGACGGATGCCGACAAGCTGGTCGAGGCTTTGGAAAAGACCGACTGGGTCGGCACCATCGGCCGCATCCAGTTCTACGGCAAGGACGATCCGTTCACCCACTCGATCAAGTACGGCAAGGGCCTGATCACCGGCCTGATGCTGCAGTGGCAGGACGGCAAGCAGGTCGCCGTCTGGCCGAAGGAAGTCGCCAAGGGCCAGTTGAAGTTCCCGAGCTTCATCAAGGTCACGTCGAACTAGAATGGAGAATGATCGTGCTCCCGGGTTCGCCCGGGAGCATTTTTCGCTTTGGCAATTTCTCTTAGTAGGAGTGAGGCAGCGGTGCTGCCGCGGCCATCATAGATGCTTGCTTTTCAGATCCTGATCGACGGCTTTGCCATCAGCGCCCTGTATGCTCTCGGGGCCACCGGCTTCACCCTCATCTTCGGCGTTTCCGGCGTGCTCAACCTCTCGCACGGCGCCATCATGGTGTTGGCGGCGGTGGCGGCGTGGGCGGCAGCCGCCACGCTGCACATGAATACCTACGCCGGGGCGCTGGTCGGTGTCGCGGTTGCCCTGGTCGCGGCGTTCGCCACATATTTCGCGGTGGTGCAGCCGATCCAGAAATCGCGGCGAATTCCCAACGAGGAAAAGGAAATCTTCGTCCTCACCGGCACCTTGCTGTGGGGGATCATGATCCAGGAGCTGATCGCCTATTTCTTCACCAACAACGCCAAGACCGTGCTGCCGATCGTCGAGGGCGTCGTCGACATCTTCGGCGTCCGCACCCCGAAAAACGAAATCTTCACCGCCTTTGTCTGCTGCCTCGTGATCGGTCTGCTCTGGCTGATGGTGAACCGCACCCGCACCGGCAAGGCGGTGCTGGCGGCGTCGATGAACCCGCGCGGCGTCACGTTGCTCGGGCTTGAACTCACCAGCATCTATGTCGTGGTCTGGGCGATCTACGGCGTGCTCGCCGGCATCGCCGGCGTGCTGCTCGGAATGTTCTTAGGGGTCAGCTCCTACAGCGTCGGCCCGCTGACCGCGAGCGCATTCTCGATCGTCGTGCTCGGCGGTCTCGGCAGTGTATCCGGCTCGCTGATCGCGGCGTTCGTGGTCGGCTATCTGGAAACGCTGACGGCCTATCTGATCTCGCCGGCCTATCGCACCATTCCAGCACTGCTGCTGCTGGTCATCGTCATGTATATCCGGCCGCAGGGCCTGCTCGGGAGGCGATGAGCATGGCCCATTTCTTCAAATCGCGGCTGTTCTTTGTCTCGCTCCTCGTGGTCATTGTTGCGGCAACGCTTCCGCTCTATGTCTCTGGCTACGTTCTCGGCCTGCTGACGGTCGCCTATTATTTCGGCGTGTTCGCGATGGCGTGGGACCTGCTGTTCGGCTTCGCAGGTGAGGTCAATTTCGGGCCGACCTTCCTGATCGGCGTTGGCGCCTATACGGCCGGCATCCTCAACAACCAGTATGGCTGGTCGGTGTATCTGTGCATCTTGCTCGGCGCGATGGCGTCGGTGGTGGCCGGCTTCGTGTTGGCGCTGCCGGCCTTGCGCGTACGCGGTCCCTATTTCGGACTGACGACGCTGGTCGCCGTGCTGATACTGCAGAATTTCATTGTCGTGTTCGCCGACCTTACCGGCGGCGAAATCGGTCTCACCATTCCCGACGTGATCACCATCAACGCGGGCGCCAATTACTGGATCGCGCTCGGCTTCATGACCATCAGCGCCATCATCCTGTACGGGCTTTCGCAGTCGCCGGTCGGCCTGGTGCTGCAGGCCAGCGGCCAGGATCCGGTGCAGGCCGGCGCGCTCGGCTTCAACATCGTCAAGCACAAGCTAGCAGCCTTCGTGGTAAGCGCATTCTTCTCCGGGCTATCAGGCGCGCTACTGGTGTTTTATTTCGGCACCGCCTCGGTCGGCACCGTCGTTGATATCGCCGTCGGCGTGCAGGTCATTGTTGCGGCCGTGCTGGGCGGAAGACGTACTGTACTTGGCGCGGCGCTGGGCGCGGTCTTCCTGATCGTTGCAGGGGAGTTCCTGCGGCCTACCGGCGAATTGGCAACTTTTATCGTCTCGACCGTTGCTTTGTTGGTGATCCTGTTCTTCCCCAACGGTTTCCTCGGAGCGGCCCTCTCGCATGGGGCTCGGCAATAATGGACGCCACTAGCAACCGACCGGTTCTCGAAGTCCGCGGCCTGACCAAGCGCTTCGGCGGCCTGACTGCGGTGAAGAACCTCAGCCTCGATCTGCGCGCGGGCGAAATCTTCGGCCTGATCGGCCCGAACGGATCCGGCAAGTCGACCGCGATGAAATCGATCATGGGCATCGAACGCCCGACCGCGGGCGAGGTCATCTTCCAGGGCGAGAATGTCGCCGGCCTGCCGCCGCACAAGATCGCGCGCAAGGGCTTTGGCATGGTGTTCCAGCACTCCCGGCCGCTGAACCGGCAGACGGTGCTGGAGAACATCATGGTCGCGCTGCTGCCCGACAGCCTGTTTATGCTGTTTGCGGACAAGGCGCTGACCGAGCGCGCGAAATGGATCGCCGATCGCGTCGGCCTCGGCGCCGTAATGGACCGGCGGCCGCCGACGCTGCCGTTCGCGGATCTGCGGCGGCTTGAACTGGCAAAGGCGATCGCGCGCGACCCCAAGGTGGTGCTGGTCGACGAGCCCTTCGCGGGGCTGACGCTCGCCGAAGTCGGCACCTTCTCCGAACTGATCCGCAGTTTTCGCGACGAAGGCCGCGCGGTGCTGCTGGTCGATCATAACGTCAAGAGCGTCGCCGCCCTGGTCGACCGGGTGCTGGCGATGTATCTCGGCGAGGAGATCGTCACCGGCCGCGCCGACGAGGTGATGCGCAACGAAACCGTGCGCCGGGTCTATCTCGGCGGCGCGATCGAGACCTCGGCGCGCCCGGAAACCAGTTTCAAGGACAAGGTTCCGTTGCTGCAGGTCGAGAATGTCAGTGTCTATTACGGCAAGGCGCAGGCGCTGGAGAACGTCTCGATCCACGTTCACCAGGGCGAGTTCGTCTCCGTGGTCGGGCTGAACGGTGCCGGCAAGACCACGCTGTTCAATACCATTTCCGGCTTCCTGCCCTATACCGGCGAAATCCTGCGCGACAGCGAGAAGCTGCGTGGCACCAGCCCGGCGCGGATCGCCCGCAGCGGCATCGTGCAATGCCCAGAGTCGCGTGAACTGTTCGGCGAGATGAGCGTGCGGGAAAACCTCGATCTCGGCGGGCAACATTTGTCGGACGCGGAGAAGGCCAGGCAACTGGCGTGGCTGTTCGAGCTGTTTCCGATCCTGAAAGAGCGGCAGAACCAGATGGCGCAGACGCTGTCCGGCGGTGAGCAGCAGATGCTGGCGATCGGCCGGGCGCTGATGATGCAGCCGAAAATCCTGATTCTCGACGAGCCGACGCTTGGGCTGGCGCCGGTCATCCTCGAACAATTGTCGAAGGCGCTGGAAAAGCTGCGCCAGACCACGCCGATCACGGTTTTGTTGGGCGAGCAGAACGTCACCTTCGCGCTGCCGCATGCCGACCGGGTCTATGTGCTGGAGCACGCGCGGATCGTCTGGGAAGGCGATCCCGGGCGCTTTGCCGAGGAAGCCGGCACCGGCTATCTCTAGGCCGCATATAAAAGGCCAAAATTTTGGCTTACGTCCTGATGCCGACCGGGTGCGAAGAAAACCTGGCGTGCCTGTGACGCGGAATTCGGGGAGGGTACCATGCCCGGCAGGAAATTGGCCCATCCGTCGCGCCGCGAGGTCCTGCGCGGCGCGGGGTTGGCGATCGTCGCTTCGAACCTTGGCCTGAAGCAGGCCAGGGCAGCGGGCTATCCCGAACGTACCGTCAAGATCATCGTGCCGTTCGCCCCGGCCGGTCCGACCGACATCATGGCGCGCATCCTCGCGACCCATCTCGGTGAAGCCATTGGCGGCACCGTCATCGTCGAGAACAAGGCGGGAGCCGGCGGCAATATCGGAATCGGCGCGGCCGCTCACGCCGATCCCGACGGCTACACGCTCCTGGTTACTTCGAGCGCCTATGTCGTCAATCCCGGCCTCTACGCCAAAATTCCCTACGATCCCTATCGGGACTTCGCGCCGATCGCCGAGCTCGGGACGTCGCCGAATGTTTTCCTGGTCAATCCAAAGCTCGGCGTCAGCACCATGGCCGAGCTGATCGCGCGCGCAAAGGCCGATCCCAATGAGCTCAATTATGCGAGCCCGGGGATCGGCACGACGCCGCATCTGTCGGCCGAGCTTCTCAAGATCGTCGGCGGCATCCAGATCACGCATGTGCCGTTTTCCGGCGCCGGCCCGGCCATCCAGGCGGTGCTCGGCGGCATCACCCAGGTCTGCTGCGCGGCGTTGCCGCCGGCGCATCCGCAGATCGAATCCGGCGCGCTGAAGGCGCTCGCCGTCACCGGCGCGCAGCGCTGGTTCGATCTGCCCGATGTTCCGACGATGGTTGAACTCGGCTTCAAGGATTTCATCGCCGACACGTTCCAGGGCTTTCTCGCGCCGGCGAAGACGCCGCCGGCCATTGTCGAACGGCTGTCGGCGAAGTCGATCGAAATTCTGAAGACACCGAAGATCGCCGAGCAGCTGCGCAATGACGGCTTCGAAGTCATCGCCAACGGACCTGACGGCATGCGCAAGCGTATCGCGGACGAGGTGCCGAAATGGCGCGAAATCGTCGCCAAGGCCGGCATCAAGCCGGTCTGATGCAAACATATCAAAAGTGTTCGAGGAGATGCCTATGGCCAGACGACTGATCGACATTTCCGTTCCGCTGCAGAACGACGTGCCGGCGGATCCGCCGGGCCTTCATCCGACGATCCAGTACAGCGACCATCAGCAGAGCCTGCCGCGCATGCTGCAGTTCTTTGAGGGGCTGAAGGCCGAAGACCTTCCGGACGGGCAGGGCTGGGCGATGGAGATGGTGCAGCTCTCGACCCATAACGGCACCCATCTCGATGCGCCCTACCACTATCACCCGACCATGAATCGCGGGGAGAGGTCGTGGACCATCGACGAGGTGCCGCTGGAATGGTGTCTGCAGCCGGGCGTGAAGCTGGACTTTCGCCATATGCCCGACGGCTACGTGGTGACGGCGAAAGATGTCGAGAACGAACTGAAGCGCATCGGGCACGCGCTTTCACCGCTGGAGATCGTCGTGGTCAATACCTCCGCCGGCGCCAAATATGGCCACAAGGACTACGTCACCTCCGGCTGTGGCATGGGCTATGAGGCGACGATGTACCTGCTCGAGCGCGGCGTGCGGCTGACCGGCATCGACGGCTGGAGCTGGGACGCGCCGTTCGTCTACACCGCGAAGAAATACGCCGAGACCAAAGACGCCAGCCTGATCTGGGAAGGCCACAAGGCCGGCCGCCACATCGGCTACTGCCACATCGAGAAGCTGCACAATCTCGAGCAATTGCCGTCGACCGGTTTCACCGTGTCGTGCTTCCCGGTCAAGATCGAGCGCGCCTCCGCGGGCTGGACTCGGGCGGTCGCGATCATCGACAGCTGAGGAGACGGCCGGTACGCCGCTACTTCTTCATGCTCATGATGAAGGCGGCGATATCCTGGGCGTCGTTGCCGCGCAGCGGCACGTTGGGCATGGTGGCGTGCGGCAGCCGCAGGAACGAGGCGATCATCTCCGTACTGATTTTCTCCCTGGCGGCGATCGCAGCAAAGGATCGCGCCTTGGATTTTCCGGGAGCGGGGGTGATTGCATGGCACTCCACGCACCATCGTTCCGACAGATGCCGGCCATTGTCGATGTTTTGCGCGAATGCCCCACCGGCGCCTGCGCAAAGCGAAAGCGCGACGGCAAGAGACAACGCCTGTGGATGCCTCTTCTTCATTTTAGGCCGGTCGCTCACAGCGGCTCATCATCTGCGGTCGAGGGCTGCTCCTGCAGCGAAACGATATCCCCGCCGCCGAGATCCTCTTCCGGCGGCGGATAGGCGCGCGCTTCGAGATTATCGAGCACCTTCCTGACGCCCGGAACGTTCTCCGCGGCGACGATCGCTGCCTGCCGGGCTTTCTTGCTTGCGACGACGCCGCTCAGGCTCACGACCCCGCCCCGCGCCGTGACCTTGAGCCGGCAAGGCCACCAGGCCGCGCCTTTCATCGCCGCGACGACCTGCTCGCGAAGACTGTCGTCGTCCGGAGACGGGCTCGGCGCATGGCGGGCGAGGTCGGCGACGGTAGCGAGGAAATCCGAACGGGTGACGATTCCTACCAGGCGCTTGCCGCGCACCACCGGAAGGCGCTTGACGTTGTTGGATTCCATGATCTCGACGATCTCATCGAGCGGCGTATCCTCCCAGATGGTCAGGGGATCCGGCGTCATGATCTCGCCGACCTTGCGGCCATGGGAATGAACGAAGTCCGCGGCGACCCGGTCGGTGCCGACCAGAAAACTCAGCCACCGGCCGGGTTTGCGCTGCGTTCCGATCTCGGCGCGGCGGATGAAATCGCCTTCCGAAATGATGCCGATCAGATCGCCGTCGGTATCGACCACGGGCAGCCCGCTGACATGATGCCGCAGCATGGTGTCGACCGCCTCGGCGATCGGGGCGTCGGCGCCGATCGTGATGACGTGCTGGGTCATGATTTGCTGCGCGCGCATTGATGGTCTCCGGGCCCGGGATTCGTAGATAGCGCGGACAGGCTAGTCGGAAAAGGCGACCCCGGCTTGATCAGAGTCAACTGAAAGCGCCGGACTGATCCGGCGCAAATGGCTTTTGCCCGAGCTGGAGACCTTGGGTCTGAGCCCGTACTGGCCATCGGGGCGAGGCCGGTCAGAAGAAGATTACGTCGTCGCTTGTTCAGCGCGGGGGCCGACGTCCATGGAACCGGCGTTTCAGGACAACCGGCTGAACGCGCATCACAGCCTCAAGACTGCCAAACATCAGAAGCAGCAGAAGGATTTTCACGGCTTCGCCTGTCATATCGACACCTCTGCAGATTGCTGCGCCCTTCAGGGCCTCCTTGTTGGCAAATAAGAGCGCAAAAGCCTCTGCTGTTTTTTGCTCTAGATCAAACTTCGGGAAATATCGGTGGCCTCTTCAGGCCACCGCGGCCTGCTTGCCTTCCTCCAGCGCGGCGGCGATGGCGTCGTCGACGCGCTCGAGCCAGATGAATTCGAGCTTGTCGCGGGCGCCTTGCGGAATGTCGTCGTAATCCCGCCGGTTGCGGGCCGGCAGCATCACCCGGGTGAGGCCGGCCGCGGCGGCCGCGACCACTTTTTCCTTGATGCCGCCGACCGGCAGCACCAGTCCGCGCAGCGAGATCTCGCCGGTCATGGCCGTGTCGCTCCGCACGGTGCGGTTGGTGAGCAGCGAGGTAAGGGCGGTAAACATCGCAACGCCCGCGCTCGGCCCGTCCTTCGGCGTGGCGCCGGCGGGGACATGGACGTGGATGTCGCTCTTTTCGAACACGGATGGATCGATCCCGAGCTGGGTAGCGCGGCTTTTCACGAGCGTCAGCGCGGCCTGCACGCTCTCGCGCATGACGTCGCCGAGCTGGCCGGTCAGGATGAAGGCGCCCTTGCCGGGAACACGCGTCGCCTCGATGAAGAGAATGTCGCCGCCGACCGGCGTCCAGGCGAGCCCGGTCGCCACGCCGGGAACGCTGGTACGCATGGCGATCTCACCCTCGAAACGCGGCTGGCCGAGCACGGCCACAAGATCGCCGTCGGTGATGGTGACCTTGCTCGCAGAGCCTTCGGCGATCTGCACCGCGGCATGGCGCAGCGCCTTGCCGATTTCCCGCTCCAGCGAACGGACGCCGGCCTCGCGGGTGTAGCCCTTGATCATCAGGCGCAGCGCCTCGATGTCGATCTCGGCCTGCTCGGGCTTCAGGCCGTTGGCCTCGAGCTGGCGACGAACCAGGTAGCGCCGCGCGATTTCTAGCTTTTCGTCCTCGGTGTAGCCGGGCAGGCTGATGATCTCCATGCGGTCCAGCAGGGGGCCTGGAACCGTATCCAGCATGTTGGCGGTGGCGATGAACACCACGCGCGACAGATCGAACGGCACGCCAAGATAATTGTCGCGGAAGGTCGAATTCTGCTCGGGGTCGAGCACTTCCAGCATCGCGGCCGAAGGGTCGCCCTGAATGCCGCGGCCCATCTTGTCGATCTCGTCGAGCATCATCACGCAATTGCGCGCGCCCGCCTTCTTGATGCCCTGGATGATGTTGCCGGGCAGGGCGCCGATATAGGTGCGCCGATGGCCGCGGATCTCGGCTTCGTCGTGAACGCCGCCGAGGCTGACGCGGACGAACGGCCGATCCATGGCGCGCGCAATCGACTGCCCCAGCGAGGTCTTGCCGACCCCCGGGGGCCCTACGAAGCACAGGATCGGGGCCTTGCCGTGCGGCGCCAGTTTGCGGACCGCGAGATATTCGACAATCCGGCTCTTGATCTTCTCCAGGCCGTAATGATCCTCGTCGAGGATCCGTCGCGCCTCGGGAATGTCGATGGTCTTTTCGGGCGGCAGCGCCCATGGCAGCTCGATCAGCCAGTCGAGATAGCTGCGGACCATGCCGGCCTCGCCGGCCGCTTCCGGCATGCGCTCGTAGCGGCGCACTTCCTTCTTCGCCTGGCTTTCCGCCTCCGGCGGCATGCCGGCCTTGGCGATCGCCTCGTTGAGCTCCGCGACCTCCTGCGCCTTGCCGTCGCCTTCGCCCAATTGACGCTGAATGGTCGCCATCTGCTCGCGCAGGATGGCCTCGCGCTGGCGTTCGTCGAAAGTCGCCTTGGTCTTCTGGCCGATCTCGGCCGTCAGCCGCAGCACTTCGAGCCGTTCGGCGAGGTGGCGCGAAACCTTTTCCATGCGGTGCGCGAGGTCGATGGTCTCCAGGATCTCCTGCTTGTCCTCCGGCTTGATGTCCATATAGGAGGTCGCGAGATCGGCGAGCGCCGCGGGAGAGGTGGTGGACTGGAATGCGGCGAGAAGCTCCGGCGGCGCCTGCGGCAGCAGTTGAATGGCCTCGATGGCGAGCCTTTGCAGGTTGAGAAACTGTGCCTCGATCTGCGGCGAGCTGGTCGTGGGCTCGGGAATATGCAGCACCCGCGCCACGGGAAACGGCGTGCCGGGCAGAAAATCGAGAATGCGGGCGCGCTGAATTCCCTGGCAGACGATGTGGTGCGTCTCGTCGGGCGCGGTAATGTAACGGACGATGTTCGCGATCGTGCAAATCCGAAAAAGCTCGTCGGGAGCAGGATCGTTCGCCTCGGCGTTTCGCTGCAGCAGGATCCCGACCGGCCGCTGGTCGCGCAACGCTTGCTGGGCGGCGGCGATCGATTTGGCTCGGCCGATGGTGATGGGTGCGACCACTCCCGGGAACAGCACGGTGTTGCGAACGGGAATAATGATCAGGGCGTCGCTGGGGATCGGCATGGACTCCGCCGGCGTGGTGGCGGAGGGCGAGGCCGGAGCGGATTCTTCGTTGGCTGCTGACATGACGATCCTCACACAGACTTGGCTTCACACAGACTTGGCTTCAGAGAGTCTTGGCCAGACGCAATGCAATGCATCCATTCACGGCGAAACGGCTGACCGCGTAACGCCCCGTCGGCAGCGCGATGCGGCGTTCGAACCGGCCTTGCGGGAGCTCGAGCCGGTGAATCCTGGCGTTGCGCAGTTCGGCAGGCAGCACTCGATGTCCGCTGACGATAAGCGTTCCGTTTTCGATCACGGCTTCGACATGCTCGGGATCGACGCCGGGCAGGGCGACGAGAATCAGGATTTCCCGGTCAGTTTCCAGCACGTCGATCGGCGGTTCCCAACTGGGCTCCCGCGAGCCGGCCCGCGACTGCAGGCTGAAGAACTGCTGACGCAACCGTTCGGCGCGGGCCAGTGAATCGATCGCCTCGGACAACATCCAGTTGACGGGATCTTTTGTCGACATGGGCTCTCTCGTGTTTGACTCAAATCTGCGAAGCGACCGCCTCGCGCCATCCCAACAGCGGTGACGCAAAGGCGTCCGGCGGGACGGCCGGGATAGTTCTACGCTTGCGCCATCCCGTCAATCACGCGCTTGGCAGAATGATGGGTGGATTCGCTAGGAGGTAGTGGGGGAATCGGATCGCATGCGCGCGATGATCCCGGCGGCGATCTGCATGGTCGCGCCGATCCCCCAGCAAAGACTGATCAGAACAGCCGTACCCGCACGCGCCGTCTCGTCCAGAACGATGCTGGAGACGGAAACCACCGCCGCCACCGATGCAAGGAAGGTACCTGCCGCGCTGAGCAGCTCCACGGTATCCCACATGGAACCCAACCCATGCCGCAGCGGCAGATGCATCTTGTGATCCGGAGGAACGCGGGGCAGATCGATCCCGAGATAGAAGCCGGCGGCGCCGTAGACCATCATGGCCAGCACGGTGCCGGCCGAACCGATCAGGTCGATATTGGCCCTTCCCACATGAGCGGCGACGAACAGCCCGCACGAAGCTCCCGTCAGGGCGAGGCCACTCCGTTCCAGAACGTGCGCCCACCGGCTGATGATGGAGCGGGTATCCCATGGCTCGTGGTGCTTGATCATGTAGCTTGGTTATCAAGCCGGAATTGGGGGGCCATTGACAAAGATCAAGCCCGCGCGCTTTCGCTTTCCCCGAAGGCGCGGGGCATTTCCGGGGATGTTGACCAGCATCAAGGTGGACCATCGGTTTCGGGCCAATATAGTCTTCGAACGGCGTGACCGTCTCTTTAGCCGGCCGGAGGGGAATTGACCCAAGCACAGTCCACGAGCCGCAGCGAGGGCATCTCATTGCGGCAGATGCTTCCCAGTGCCATCGCGGCGGGACAATCACTTGCCGGCCCAATGGCGGAATCCCAGCCCGGACGCAACATCAAGACACCGCATTATCTCACCGCGCATTACTGGTGGGCCTATGTGCACCCCAGGGCGATCTGGGTCTTCGAGCGGCAATGGCTGGTCAACCTTATTCTCT
Organism: Bradyrhizobium sp.; assembly: GCA_049582465.1. GTDB lineage: Bacteria > Pseudomonadota > Alphaproteobacteria > Rhizobiales > Xanthobacteraceae > Bradyrhizobium. The sequence continues at coordinate 17,626 of JBAUUA010000534.1, forward strand.
GGGGCAACTATACGCGGCTGCGCAACGCGGCGATGAAGGAATTGGGGGATGCGCTTCCCGGCGCGACCTTGCAGGTGGCCTGCGTCTATGGCGATCTCACCGGCGAACTGACGCGACGGGTCGCGGCCGGCGGCGGCAGGCTCGATATCGTCGACGTGCTGCCGATGCAGCTGGAAAATCTGCGAGACAAGCTGCCTGCCGGCGCGCCGGCGCGGTTGCTCTCGATGGATTCCGCGGACCTCAGGCTTCCCGATGCCAGCTACGATCGGGCGCTGTTGTTCTTCCTGTTGCACGAACAGCCCGCTGCGCATCGCGAGCGGACGCTGAGCGAAGTCTTTCGCGTCGTCAGGCCGGGCGGCGAGATCGTCATTGTCGACTATGCGCTGCCGCGCTGGTGGCATCCGCTGCGCTATGTGTGGCGTCCTTTGCTCGCGGCGCTCGAGCCCTTCGCGCTGGATCTGTGGCGTGACGAGATCGTCCATTGGCTGCCTGCGGCCGCGCGGAGCGGATGGCGCAAGCAGTCGTTCTTCGGCGGGCTCTATCAGAAAGTCGTGATCAAGCGCTGAGGCGGTCAGATCGCGATCAGGGCCCCGGCGGCAACCACAATGAGCAGCCAGGCCGTGCCGTAGCAGGCTGTCTTGACGGCGACGCCGCCTCCCAATCCGAGATCATGCGCCGTCATCCGCAGGCGATGCGCGGCGTGCCAGGCCGGCAGCGCCACCGCGCCGAACAGGATCAACTTGCCGATCGGATGGTGCGCGAACGCCGCGATCGTCTCATAGTGCAAATGCAGGACACCCAGCGGCACCAGCACGCCGGTGATCAGGATCAGCACCGGGGTGATCAGCGCCGCCACCAGTCCGCCGCCCGCGAAGGGCAACCACAGGATCGGCTTGTTCGATCTCGCCATATGCTACGCTCCTGCTGCGATCAGCACCACGGCCGACACCGCCGCCCAGGCGACGTAATGCGCGCCGACGATCCATTTGCCGGGCACCGGTTCGCCCTTCATCATCAGCGGCATCGCCTTCGGCGTCAGCGCGAACCAGGTCACGCTGTGATAGACGGCGAAGACCAGGCACAGCAATTGAAAGACAACGCCGGGCGGGCTGGAGAACGCCGCGACGAATCCGTCCCATGCCGCCTGGCCTTGCGCCAGCCGCATCAGGCCGATGGCCAGCAGCGCGCAATAGAGACCAACGAACAGGCTGGTCAGCTCGCGGATCATGTAGGCGACGTAGCGCGGATGCTGCAGCCACCAGTTCCGTTCGACCTTGCGTATATAAGGGCGGCGGCTCATCGGTGCGCTCCCGGCAGCAGATCCTTGAGCCAGTCGACCGAAGCGGAAATTTTTGTTTGTTGGATCGCGGCGGCGGGATCGACGCTTTTGGGGCAAACCTGGGAGCAGGCGCCGACGAAGGTGCACTCCCAGATGCCCTCGTTGCTCGCTACCGTTTCGGCGCGCGCGTCCTTGCCGCCGTCGCGGGAATCCAGATTGTAGCGGTGCGCCAGCGCCAGCGCCGCCGGGCCGACGAAATCCTCGTTCAGGCCAACTTGCGGGCAGGCGGCATAGCACAGCACGCAGTTGATACACTGGGTATACTGGTGGAAGACGTTGAGCTCGGCCGGCGATTGCAGATATTCACCCTCGCTCAGCGGCTTTTCCTGTTTCGGGATCAGCCAGGGCTTCACGCCCGACAGCTTGTCCATGAAGCCGTCCATCACGATCACGAGGTCGCGCTCGATCGGGAAATGGTCGAGCGGCTCGATCCGGATCACGCCGCCGCGGTAGTCGCGCAGGAAGGTGTGGCAGGACAGTTTCGGCTCGTTGTTGATCGTCATGCCGCAACTGCCGCACACCGCCATGTGGCAGGACCAGCGGTAGGACAGCGTGGCGTCGAGATTGTCCTTGATATGATTAAGCGCATCGAGCACCACCCAGTCGTCCCTGAACGGGACGGTGTAGCGCTGGAAATGCGGCTCGCTGTCGGTCTCGGGGAGATAGCGCAGCACCTCGAGCGTGACGGTTTCACTCATGTGCGGCTCCGCCGTAGACGCGCTCGGCCGGCTGCGATCTGGTGATCACGACGTCGAGATAGCTGACCGATGGCGGATCGGCGCCGCGATAGCGCGCCAGGCTATGCTTGAGATAATTGGCATCGTCACGCTTGGGGTATTCGAGGCGCTGGTGGGAGCCGCGCGATTCCTTGCGCTCCAGCGCCGAATGCGCCATGGCTTCGGCGACGTCGAGCATGCAGCCGAGCTCCAGCGTCTGGATCAGATCGGTGTTGAAGACGTTGCTGCGGTCCTGCAACTGGATCCTGCGGTAGCGCGCGCGAAGGTCGGCGAGCACACCGCAGGTCTGGCGCAGCGTATCCGCGCTGCGGTAGATGCCGGCGCCGCTCTCCATGGTGTCGTTCATCGCTTTGCGCAGGCCGGAGACGGTATCGCTGCCCCCTTCGCGGGCGAACAGTTCGCGCAAGTTGGCCTGTGCAGCCTCGGCGGCTGTTGCGCCCGTCGCGGGTTTCGGATGGGATTTGGCAAAGGCCGCGGCGCTGCGTCCGGCGCGGGCGCCGAACACGACGATTTCGGCGAGCGAGTTGGAGCCGAGGCGGTTGGCGCCATTGATCGAGACGCAGGCGCATTCGCCGGCGGCGAACAGGCCGGGCAGGGACGTCGCGGTGTCGATATCGGTGTGAATGCCGCCCATGGTGTAGTGCACCACCGGGCGCACCGGGATCATCTCGTGCACCGGATCGACGCCGACATAGGCTTTTGCCAGTTCGCGCACCATCGGCAGCCGCTCGTTGATCATCTTTTCCCCGAGCTGGCGGATATCGAGATGCACCACGTCGCCTTGCGGGGTCTTGATGGTGCGGCCCTTCTGCTGCTCGTGCCAGAAGGCCTGGCTCAGGCGGTCGCGCGGCCCGAGCTCCATCGCCTTCTTGCGCGGCCAGGGATCGGGCGGGCCGAGATTGTAGTCCTGCAGGTAACGGTAGCCGTCCTTGTTGACGAGGATGCCGCCTTCGCCGCGCGATCCCTCGGTGATGAGGATGCCGGTGCCCGGCAGCCCGGTCGGGTGGTACTGCATGAATTCCATGTCCTTCAGCATCACGCCGGCCCGGTAGGCCATCGCCATCCCGTCGCCGGTCTTGATGGCGCCGTTGGTGGTGAAGGGGAAGATGCGTCCGGCCCCGCCGGTGGCGATGACGACGGCCCTGGCGCGGAACGCCACCATGCGGCCCGATCGCATCTCGATCGCGACCACGCCGGTGCAGCGGCCGTCCTCGACGATCAGGTCGGTCGAGTAATATTCGTCGAAGCGCTTGATCGAGGGATATTTCAGCGAGGTCTGGAACAGCGTGTGCACGATATGGAAGCCGGTCTTGTCGGCGGCGTACCAGGTGCGCTCGATCTTCATGCCGCCGAACGGCCGCACCGCGACCCTGCCGTTGGCTTCGCGGCTCCAGGGACAGCCCCAGTGCTCGAGCTGCAGAAGCTCCACCGGCGCGGTGTTGACGAACAGCTCCACCGCATCCTGGTCGCAGAGCCAGTCGCCGCCGGAGACCGTGTCGTGGAAATGGTTGTCGAGGCTGTCATTGTCCTTGATGAGCCGGCCGCGCCGCCTTCGGCGGCCACGGTGTGGCTGCGCATCGGATAGACCTTGGAGATCAGCGCAAGCGTGAGGGACGGGTCGGCCTCGGTCACCGCGATGGCGGCGCGCAAACCGGCACCGCCGGCCCCCACAATCGCGACGTCGACTTCAATCACGTCCATGAGGCACCGTTCACGAGAACGGCCGGCCGGTGCGCAAGCCTTCTCCGTAGATATTCAATGCGCCACGGCGCAGCGAAGAAGGCGTTGATCCAGGTCAATGTCCTGTCCACTTTGCACCGAAAATGAGGGGTCTAC
>JBAUUA010000535.1:0-2516 GCA_049582465.1 Bradyrhizobium sp.
ACGAACCCGCGCGGCGTCGGCTATGATCTCGGCAAGGAGTTCGCGCGGCGGCTTGGCGTTCCCTATGAGCCGGTGGTTTTTTCCAAGAACGCCGAAGTGCTCGAAGCGGTGAAGACGGCGCAGGTCGACATGGTCTTCACCAACGCCTCGGCCGAGCGTGCCAAGGAGATGGATTTCGGCCCGCCCTATCTCGAGATCGAGCTTGGCTACATCGCCCCGCAAAAATCTCCAGTCGCGACGCTGGCCGATATCGACAAACCGGGGGTCCGCGTCGGCGTGACCAAGGGAAGTTCTTCCGATGGCGTGTTGTCGCGCGACCTGAAATCCGCGGAGATCGTTCGTGCGGTCACCGTCGGCGCCGCGGCTGACATGATCGCCGCCGGCCAGCTCGATGCGTTCGCGACCAACAAGGCGACCCTGTTCGAAATGCAGGAGAAGCTGCCGGGATCCAGGGTGCTCGACGGTCATTGGGGCGTCGAGCGACATGCCATCGCCATTCCCAGGGGCAGGGAACAGGGGCGGCCGTTCGTGGAGAAGTTCACCAACGAGGCGAAATCAGAAGGTCTGATCGAGGCCGCGGTTTCACGCGCCGGCTTGCGCGGCGCCATGGCCCCGGCGTCCAACTAGCGTGAGCGTTGAGTCATGAAGGTTGTAGGCATAAGCTTTGAACCGAGCCAACCGGCAAGAGCTGACGTGGGGGTCGGCATCGGCGGATACGCCGGCCGGCGAGTTCCGCCTTGTCATTCCAGATGTGAGCGAGAATCCGATGCAAACCGCGATCCCCTGTCTTTTCATGCGTGGAGGCACTTCGCGAGGGCCGTTCTTCAAGGCCAGCGATTTGCCCTCCGACCTGCCGACGCGCGACAAGGTGCTGCTGTCGGTGATGGGTTCCCCCGACAAGCGCCAGATCGACGGTCTCGGCGGCGCGCATCCGCTGACCTCCAAGGTCGGCATCGTGTCCAAGGGCAGCAAGCCCGGGGTCGATCTCGATTTCCTGTTTGCCCAGCTGCAGCCCGACAAGGACACCGTCGACACCACGCCCAATTGCGGCAACATGCTCGCCGCCGTGGTGCCGTTCGCGCTCGAGACCGGCATGGTCAGGCCGCAGGGCGACACCACCACGCTGCGGGTGCTGACGCTCAATACCGACATGCAATGCGATATCACCGTGCAGACGCCGAACGGCCATGTCGAGTATGAAGGCAATGCCCGCATCGACGGCGCGCCGGGGACCTCGGCGCCGATCACGGTCAACTTCCTCGACACCGCCGGCTCGGTCGCGCCGGGCCTGCTTCCGACCGGCAATGTCCGCGACATCATCGATGGCATCGAGGTGACGTGCATCGACAACGGCATGCCGCTGGTGATGTTCAAGGCCGGCGATGTCGGCCGCACCGGCTATGAGAGCGTCGACCAGATGAATGCGGACACCGAATTGAAGACGCGGATCGAGCGGCTACGGATCGCCTGCGGTCACGCCATGAAGCTCGGCGACGTCACGGCCAAGAACTATCCGAAGATGACGCTGATATCGGCGCCCCGCGCCGGCGGCAGCATCTCCACGCGCAGCTTCATCCCGCATGTCTGCCACGACGCGATCGGCGTGCTGGCGGCCGTGACGGTGGCGACCGCGTGCGTGCTCGACGGCTCGGTCACGCAGGGCATTGCCTCGGTGCCGGCGGGCAACGTCAAGAAAATATCGGTCGAACATCCGACCGGCGAGTTCAGCGTCGAGATCGAGGTCGATCCGGCCAATCCAGAGAACGTGACCCGCGCCGCCCTGCTGCGCACCGCGCGGCTGTTGATGCGCGGCGAGGTCATGATCCCCGGATCGGTCTGGGCGCCGAAGGCGAACCTCGAGGCGGCGGCGAAATAGCAAACGCAAGGCAGCGGCCAGACCGAACGTGTCGGCCGCAGAAGGAGAGTTTAAGTGATCATCGACGTACACGGCCACTACACCACGGCGCCGAAGGCGCTTGAGGACTGGCGCAACCGGCAGATCGCGGGCATCAAGGATCCCTCGGCCATGCCCAAGGTCAGCGAGCTCAAGATCAGCGACGACGAGCTGCGCGAGAGCATCGTCAACAACCAGCTCAAGAAGATGCAGGAGCGCGGCAGCGACCTCACCATCTTCAGTCCCCGCGCCAGCTTCATGGCGCACCATATCGGCGACTTCCAGGTTTCCTCGACCTGGGCCGCGATCTGCAACGAGCTGTGCGCGCGCGTCAGCAAGCTGTTTCCCGATTCTTTCATCGGCGCTGCGATGCTGCCGCAGTCGCCGGGCGTCGATCCGAAAACTTGCATTCCCGAACTGGAAAAGTGCGTCAAGGAGTACGGCTTTGTCGGGATCAATCTGAATCCTGATCCATCAGGCGGCCACTGGACGTCGCCGCCGCTGTCGGACCGGCACTGGTATCCGATCTACGAGAAGATGGTGGAACTCGACATCCCCGCGATGATCCACGTCTCCACCAGCTGCAACGCCTGCTTCCACACCACGGGCGCGCATTATCTGA
>JBAUUA010000536.1:0-2133 GCA_049582465.1 Bradyrhizobium sp.
TGGCATCGACGACGCGGCCGTCGGCCTCGAAGAACTTGTTGGGCACCTGGAACATCGCGAGGATCAACGCACCTTCCGGACACCAGGCGGCGTGGCGGCTATGCGGCTCGCGCCAGATGAATTCGCCTGATTTGCACGCGATGCCCTTTGCGGGGCCCTCCTTGTCGACCAGGCTGCCCTCGAGCACATAGGTCTGCTCGATGTTGACGTGCTCGTGGTCGGGCAGCACCGAGCCCGGCGCGAACCGCATCAGGGCGGTCATCAGGCCGGTCGTGCGATCGAACAGCAGTGTCTTGGCCTCGCAGCCGGGAAAGCGGGTCTTCTGCCACTCCATGTTCTGCGGCTGAACGAGGTGCGAATGGGCGTCCGATGTTTGAGAACTCTTCGGCGTCACGGCGTCCATGGCGAAGCTCCGTTGCGATGAACTTGAGGCGATCCTAGCAGCTTTGCCGGCGCCCGTCAGCCAACAGCGACCATGTTGCATCGCGATGGCGACGGCCGCTGGATGCAGAGAGTGCTTATCCAAGCAAGCCAGGCGACAATTTCTCGGTCTCCCAGGCGCGCAGAAACTGCTCCTGCTGACCGAGCCAGGCCATCGTTTCGGTGCCCCACTCGGCCACCCGGCCGGCATATTCGCCCATCAGCCAGATGTGGCGGATCGGCACGAACAATGCCACCGCATCGAAATCCGCCTGCGCGATCGGACGAACGGAGCGATAGCCATCGATGAAGGCAAGCCAGATCGCGTGCCGGCGGCGCTGGAACGATATCTGGGCCCAGAGATGCACCGCGAGGTCGTAGGCGAGATAGCCGAATCCACCATCGTCGAAGTCGAAGAACCTGGCCTGTCCGGCTTGCGGACCGTCCGTGATGATGCGCGCGTTGAAGCCGTGGCAATCGCCATGACAGCGCGTCCAGCTCAATTGCGACAGCGCGCCGACCGATGCGTCCAGCCGCGATGACAATTCAGAAAAATAGCGCCGGGTTTCGTCCTTGATTTCCTTCAGGCCGAGAACCTGGGCCAGCGGGCGATGCAGCAGGTGGTTCAGATCGAGCCGGTACCGGCCGGCTTCCCGGTCGGGAAACCGCTCGGCCGCCTCGTGGAGGCGCGCGAGCGTCACACCCTGCGCTCGCGCGTCCTCCGGCGCGTCGAGAATAGGTGCGCGCCCTTCGGCGTGTCGAAACAGCACGACGGGTCGCGCACCTTCCGGCATCGGCGCTTCGCAGAACAGCGCGCCGGCGCGATTGGGTACCGCGGCCGAAACCGGCACGCCCGCCGCATCAAGATAGGCCAGAAACCGGGTTTCGGCGTCCACATCGGCATCGCCCCGCTTGCGCCGGCCCGACATTCTCAGGACAAAGCGTGTCCGGTCCGGCGTGCATATGGCAAAGCTGTCGTTGAAGCCCCGCTGCAGCAGAAAGCATTCCACCGGTCCGGGTAAAGCGTAACGGGCGACGACAAACGCAGCCACGGCATCGGCGGTCGCCGTGGCGTAGGTTACCCGGAACATTCCGTGTTCGGCTGCGGTCATGGCGACGACCCTATCACGACCGGACGCGCACGATCAGTCCGGGCCGGTTCCGACCGCGCACGGCACTTTCAAAAATCCGCGAAAGCGCGCGCGGCCGCCGCGCACCGGCTCGCCGTTCAGCGCGTAGCCGGGGAACCGCGCCAGGAACCGCGAGATCGCGATCGCACCCTCGATCCGGGCCAGCGCCATCCCGGCGCATTGATGCGCGCCGGTGGCGAACGCCAGATGCCGGTTCGGCGTGCGGCCGATGTCGAAATTTTCCGGATCCGCGAATTGGGCGGGGTCGCGGTTGGCGGCGCCGATGCACAGCGTCACCGACGTGCCGGGCGCAAGCGTGACGCCGCCGAGTTCGACCTCTTCCGTCGTCATGCGGTTGCCGAGCTGGTTCGAGCTTTCGTATCGCAAAATCTCTTCGACCGCGGCCTTGATCAGATCGGGGTGCTCGATCAGCCGTTTCTTCTGCGCGGGGAAGCGCGACAACGCCACCAGCCCGTTGCCGATCAGATTGGTGGTGGTCTCGTGGCCGGCGTTGAGCAGGAAGATGCAATTGTGCAGCAATTCCTTCTCGGTCAGCCGCTCGCCGTTGTCCTCGCCATTGCTC
>JBAUUA010000537.1:0-7755 GCA_049582465.1 Bradyrhizobium sp.
GGTCGGCACCGCGGGCGCCATCGCCACCGCGCCGTTCCGCGGCGATTCCTATGCCTATGACAATGGCGAAGGGTCGTACAACGGCCGCGGCTGGGACAACCGGAGCTATGCCGAGCGCAACGGCTTCGTCTGTCAGCCCGGCACATGGTTCAAGGGCGACGACGGCCGCCGGCATCCCTGTCAGTAGAACCATCTCGTAACGGAAACGAAGAAGGCGGCCGCGAGGCCGCCTTTTTCATGCCCGCCCGGCGGACCGATCGCCCGTTCGGGGCTTCTGGCCCTTTGCCGGCAAGTCTGGTATTTCACCGGCCGCAAGATCAGCGGAATCGCAAGGCTTCGATTTCGACCGTCCCTGATCCCCCGAGAATTCGCCGGTTTAGCTCAGCGGTAGAGCAGCGGTTTTGTAAACCGAAGGTCGGGAGTTCAATCCTCTCAACCGGCACCAGCAACACCCGTATTTGTTGGCTTTCCGTGCCGTCCAGCAAATAGCATGAGCGGCGACCGGATCAGGTTCGCAATCTTTGCTTGCGGATTTGGCCTTGGATACGGGTTTCGATCCTGGCGGTCGAGACAACGTTGGTTGATCAAATACAAGGCCGTGTTCTGGAACGATTAGATCGACGCTGACGTCAAGCGGTGTTGTTATCCGACGCACCGGCTCTTCACCGATGGTTTGTTTGCATCCCGCGACTTTTTTGTATACCGACCGCCAGTCGATTTATTTCCGATTCATGCTCGCGGTCCGAATTGGGATTCTTCCCACTTCCGCAAGGGTCGCGTATTCCCAGGCGGGGATTTCACGAAGATCAGGCGATCGCGCGCGATTCCAATCGGAGTTGGCGAGGCCGTTCTGCGCAACGGCAAAAATCCACTGAAATTCACCTGGGCAAATTGAACCTTTGCTTTCATTTCGAGACCAATGGCAGCGGGCGGACGCCCGCATCTCCCGATACCATTAAATCCGGTGTCGCCACTGCAGCACGGAAGTTCATGTCTCAAAAATCAATGTGGTGGATCAGGTGTCAAAACACGGTCATCCGCCGGTGCTTCACTTCTTGTGGAGTAAAGGGCAAGCCGGCCGGACTTCTCGGCTTGTGTGATCAATTTCACAGTTCTATTGCGGCGCGGGCGGTAAGGTTGACCGGTTAGGTTAAGCGCAAGAACAAGCCGAAAAATCGCCCTGAATTAACAACAAGCGCGCCGAACGCGCTTATACGCCAAGGCAACGATCGATGACCTATGTGAGCATGAAACAAGACGACGCCCAAGCAATCCAGCGCCAGAACGGTTCTCGGTCCCTGCTGCATGATCGCGCCGTGCTCTCGCTTTATGCCGTGACGGCGGTCGTTGCGATGGGCGGATGGCTCTGGTTTCTCGGGCGGCTGTCCTGGTATCTCGTGAGCCGCGCAGTCAGCGCGCTCGGCTAGTTCAAGTTCGCGAGAACATCGCGACGACGCCTTCAAGGCCTCGCGCGCTACTTCGCCGCCACAGATTCCATTGCCCCGATCTTCTCCAGCACCGGCAGCAGGTATTTAAGAAACTCCGCCGGGTTCTCGCTCATCGGAAAATGGCCGAGGCCCTTCATGATGGTCGCCTCGGAGCCCGGCACGCTGTTGGCCACCGCGAACGTTTCCTCCGGCGTGCAGGAATAGTCGTATTCGCCGGACAGCAGAAACAGCGGGCAGCGGCGCGTGTCGATCTGCGCGACGCGGCCGCGGATGTCGCCGTCGAGCTTGTAGAAGTACAGATCGCCCTTGAACACGCCGGGGCCGCCCTGCATGTAGTGCCACAGCGTTTCCCAGCGCTCGCTGGTCGGCGCATCGGGCCCGACCAGTCCGGAGACGATGGCGGCGGCGACCTCGCCGCCATGGACGTCGGGGCGGTGCAGGAAATTCAAATCGTAATAGGGATCGACATGTGCGCCCGCCTGCAGGCCGATGATGGCGCGGAAACGGTCGGGATGTTCGAGCGCCAGATGCAGCGCGATGCGCCCGCCGATCGAGCAGCCGATCAGGACCGGCCGGTCGAGTTCGAGCGCGGTCATGATCTCCAGGATCATCGCCGTGTATTGCGCCGAGGTGAGCTGGTATTCCTCGTTGTGCCAGCCTGACGGCGGCGACGATTTGCCGTGCCAGGGCATGTCGAAGGCGATGACGCGATGGCCGCGCGTGATGCGCTCGTCGTTCATCAGCGCGCGGTACTGCCGCCCGTCGGCGCCCGCGGTGTGCAGGCACAACAGCGGCGTGCCCTCGCCGGCCTGCTCGACATAGATGCGATGCGGGCGCCCGAACAGATCGAGATGGAAGTAGCGGCCGACGACCGGCTCGAAGCGCGCGGTCATGCCTTGCCCCCCTCGGCGCGCAGCTTGGCCAACGCCTCCTTGAAGTAGCGAAGATTGGCCATGAAAACCCCGAGGTTGCCTTCGGCCTTGAGCACGCGGCGCTTGATCAGCGCCATCAAATCGTTCGAGCCGGGCGGCGGCCGGTTGCTCCAGAATTTCTGCCATTCCTCTTCCGGGGCGCGCAGCGCGAAGGCCGACGACGGCATCACGAACGGCCCGCGGGCCACGGACACCACCCGGCCCTCGAAGATCGAGATCAGCCAGGCGGTCGGGCCGATTTCCAGGAGGAACGTCGTCGTCAGGAAGCGCCCGCGCCTGACCAGCGCCTCATCGCCATTGACCCGTTGCGGCAGCGTCTCGATCATTCCGCGCCTCCCCATCCCTGCAACATCCGCGAAAGCCGCCGATGCCGGCAGGCGCTTTCGCGCTTTTGTCTCGCATGATGGAGGGAATGGACGCGGCGTCAATCGGCCCAGCGCGCCGAGCGCCTGATCCCGGCGCCAAACCGCCGACGCCCCGGCCCATGTGGCACGAAGACGGCGCTGCGGCCGGCAGCAGGCTGTGGCGGATCATGCGCTACAGCCAGGAGCACACCAGCATCAAATTGGCCGCGCAGGCCGCCAGCAGCGCCACGGTCAGCACCACATGGACTCGCTCGCCAGACGTTTTGAAGGTCGTTGCCATGACGGCCAAAACATCCGGCGATTCTAGCCGGGGAGTCTCGGGGTTTATTTTTCGCCGGATTCAGGACTCGTTTACGACTCAGGGACTCCGGCCGAAACGGTCCGAAAACGGCCCTTTGTCTGCCTTTTTTGACAGGTTTTCTTCGGGCAGACCCGTAGATCCACCCACCCCCTCATCCGGGAACGCAGCAGGCCCTCACTTGCGCGTGAACCGGCCTACGCCAGGCTGAAACCCTCCCTCGCCGGATGCGTTGAGATGGGGTTTCCTCAGAGAGATCCGATGCCCTACGCGCTGTTCAGCAATGACGCCAAATTGAGCAAGGCCTATCCAACCGAGGCAGACGTCTGGAAGCACGCCCGAAAAAGCGGGCTCGTGGTCGACGTCGTCTCCGAGGACGACAAACCGGCGCCACGGCCGGTGCTGGACAATGATTACGAGATCCGCCCCTGCCGGCCGGACCCCCAGGAAGACCCGGCCAAGAACCAGGCCGACGCCGAGCGCGAAGAGCAGCAGGAATTCCAGTTCAGTTCGTGAGGGGGTGGCTTCGTTCTTGAGGGGCAACACTGGTCACCCTGGGCCCCGGCCCTCGCCGGAACGACCCATTGAGGACGGAGCGTCTTGCCTACGGTGTCGCCAGTTCCAGCGACGCCTGACTGGAAACGAGCGATACGCAGGCCTTCTTGCGATGAAGGCCCCTGATCGCGCCCGTTACTTTGAGCACCTTGCCGGCAGGACAGGAAGCATCCTGCACATAGGCGATCTCATAGGGCGCCAGCACCATCGGCTCGGATTTCAGGACGTTTTGGGCAACGCACGGCAGGGTAAGCGCGGAAAGGATCAAAACTGAAAACAAGGCACGCATGTTCAATGTCCACTAACCGGCAAACCCATAATAGCCGATTACGGGCACAAGTTCCGTAGACGGCAAAAATTATTTTTACGCAAAGCGCGCGCCGGCAAAACAAAAAGGCCGGCGCAAGGCCGGCCTTCTCGTCGTCGCGCTAGCCGGCGACCGCGTCAGTAGCGCGGGGCGGTCGGACCGCCCCAGCCGAAGCGGTAGTTGATGCCGACCTTGACGGTATGTTCGTCGTCCCGGAAACGCGCGCCGACGATCGGGGCGGGTCCGCCCGTGAAGGTGGTGCTGCCGAAATTGTAATACTGGTACTCGGCCTTGGCCGACCAGTTCGGCGCGAACATGTATTCGAGACCGGCGCCGACGGTATAGCCATCCTTGTGATTTCCGCTGGTCGTAAAGGCCGCCGGCACGCCGCCGACGCTGACCCCGAGATTGGGGTTGTCGCGCCAGGCGTAGCCGCCCTTGGCGTAGAGCAGCGCCGGACCCCAGGTGTAGCCGAGCCGGCCGGTCACCGATCCCAGCTGGTTGTTCTTGGTCGTCACCAGGGTATTGCCCGGGAACAGCACGCCGTTGTTGTTGGTGGTGAGCCAGCTGTACTGGGCTTCCGCGCCGACCACCCAGTTGGGGGCGAACTGATAATCGACGCCGCCCTGCACACCGCCCAGGAAACGGCCGCCGCTGCCCTCCAGGCTGTTGTTGCCCGCGAAGGCGCCGCCGATGTGGCCGCCGATGTAGAAACCGGTCCAGTTATAGACCACCTGCGGCGCCGTATAGGCCGGCGCCTTGGTATAGGTGCGCGCGGGCATGTCGGCCGCAAACGCGGGAGCCGCGAGTGCGACCAGAGCAGCTCCGCCGAGCAGAAATTTCTTCATCCTGGATCCCCATCAATGTCGTTGCGAGATCAATTCAAACAACGTGGCGTCAATTTGGTTGCTTCGCGGCAATGCCGGAGCTGTGATGGTTCGCAACTGTGATGGCGCAGCAACAACGGCCTTTTGTTCCATCGTGCGAACGATTTTGCGCGAAAGACAAGTGGTTCTGAGGATATCGATCCGTCTGGGCCGTCCGTGTCGCGGTTCAAGTCTCGCCAAAAAGTGATCGCGGTTCCCGCCAGGCAACGCCAAGCGACGGCAACGTATGCCCTTGATACCCATCTTCGTGGGAACTGACGGCGCGACCCGGATGCTCATGAGCAGAAGCACGCTGCCTCGGCGCTTGCCCTTCCAGCCACGCCTCGGTTTTCGCCAGATCGCTCAGAGCGCGGGCGAACCGGCGCGTGGCGCGGCGTTCCGGCCCCGGCGGCATCGCGCGCGCCTGGCGCATCGTCTCAACCGCGGCGTGACGGGTGGCAAGCGAACGGCGGAAGAACAACAGATTGCTCACGGCTTTAACTCCGGCAGGAATGTTCGGCAGTATCGCCCGACGTATCTGAATGCCGCCTGAAAGCCGCCTTCGGCTGCGGTTCACCCGGGGCCGAGCGTGATCCGTCCGCAAGGGAACCGGGCATTTGCCGAGGCGTTTTCCGTGGCAGAGGCCCGGAGAAAGGCGATGCAGACCAGGAAACGCCCGGGATGGGCGAGCCCGTCGGATCCGGCGAGATTGGTCGGTCACACGGCCATGGGCGTGGCGATGGGTCTGGCCTTTGTGCTTCTGCTGATCATCCTCGATCCCGGCACTGCGACGCTGATCGCGCACGGCGGAGGGCAGGCAATCACCGTCTGCGTCGGCACCATCGTGCTGACATTCGGAATCGGCGCGCCCCTGACCGGCGCGATCTTCATTCTGACGGAAGACCGCTGATGTGCGAACAACAGCAAGGTCCACCGCTCCCGGACGGACCGGTTGTCGTCGCCGGACGCCCGCGCTCGCTAGGTCATGCTGCCCGGCATGAAGCACCGGATCGAGATCTGATTGTCGAACCGTATCGGCCAAACCATCGTCCGCCCCGCGCGGTTCGGTTCGGTGATCACGGCGTCGTCGGGAACATCGATCCAGCTATTCTCCAGGCGAACCCGATAGTGACCGTCCTTGGATTCCCAATCGGGATCCGCGACGCTCTCGCCATCCGCCATCGAGCAACACAATCCTTTACCGCTCGCGAGATGATCGAACCAAGGTTTGAGCGGTGAATTGGCGTAGCGACCATCGAGGTCGCGCGCTCTTACGCTGCCGACAAGGCAAGCAACCACCAGACTTAGGATCAGACCAAACACGATGCGCTTCATGTGCCACGCTCCTGAATGTCAAAACCCACCCCGCTGTCATCTCAAGCAATGTTCGTGCCGCAACCTCTCTGTCACGCTGTGCGAATCGCAGCGTTATGATAACGTCATTCAGGATAATGCGCGATTGCGGCGGCAAATCGATATGCGTGATCAAACGTGTTCGATTGCGAAAGGTCGTGCGATTACGTAACGCCGATGCAGCACCGGGCCGGCGCATCAAGCAGAATTGAGCGCATAAGTTTCGGTCGCCGTTGATCGTCGTCGTGGCGGAACGATCGACGGCGGACGCTAGCGCGTCAGCTTCTCCAAATCCGGAAACGGCGCGTAGACCGCGCCGGCGCAGAGCTCGGCGGCGTTCTCGGCCACGCGGTCGAGCCGGCCGTTGACAAAGAGAATGGCGCGTTCGCGCGGCGGGCGGTACGTGCCGTCGGACTCGCGCGCGGAAAAACGCAGGCAGCTGACATAGCGCAGCCGTCCGCCGACGGTACGCTGCACCGGTTCGGCCATGACGGCATCGTGCACGCCGGCCGGATTGTTGAGATAGGTCTTCATGAACGCCAGCAACTCGGTGCGGTAATTGTCGGGAAAAGGCTGGTTGGCGTCGTTGCCGCGATCGATCGTGAAGGCGGCGTCTCTGTCCTCGCCCCCGGCGCAAGCCGCAAGCACGATCGGCAGCAGCAGGACGGCCGCACACTTTGCTGATATTCCCAAGTTCAAACCCGTTCGAAGATCCGGCGCCCAAGCGGTTCCCGCCGAAGCCGGTTCTAGACCTTCCGTGCGTCAAAGGGAATCCGCATTTCGATCAGCGTCGGGCTTCCGCTTTTAAGGGAGAGCGCGATCGGACGCAAAACCGGTTCCCACTTTTGCTGATCGCGCCTCTTCACGACTCAATTCCGGCCCGACGCCATTGGGGACGCAACGGCGCGGGCCGGACCTGATATCCGCCGGGAGCGGCGGGGGCAATGTGGACGAACCACCCCCCGCGGATCAGTTGTTAGCCGCGCTTGGTGGCGGGCGTGACGTGCTTGGTCGAGACCTTCGAGAACTTGTGCGTCTTCAGCACGCCGATGTGCTTGTGATGGGAACGATAATGGCTCGCATGCCGGACATGATGGCGGCCCATCCTGGCGTTGGCGTTCAACGGGTTCGGCTTGGTCTGCTTCACCTGCTCGGCCTTGATGACCGGCGCCATCTTGGTGGCGTGGCTGGTGGACTGGCCGGCGGCGAACGCGGGCGCGGCGAGAACGGAAACTGCGAGCAGCGCTGCGGAAATGGTCTTCAACATGGTCGTCTCCTCCTTAAGGGGATCACAAGGTGGCCGGTCGGATGGCCGGGCTCGTCGATCATGACCGCAACCTTAGAAGTGGAGCGCTGAACCGCTCCTGAAGCGCAACGATGGACTTCGTTCATCTGGATGACATAATCGTCATGTTCGTTCCGCCATGTCGCGCGCGATCTTTCGGGCGCGGGCGGCACATGGAGATGACCCGACCGGAAATGGCCCAAATAAAGCCTGATGGCTCGGGAATGTTCTGATCGTCCGGGTGTTCAAGTCTCAAGGCTCGGGTGCGGTATCACCTCACTGAAAATCGGGAGCGACGAATGAACAAATTCGCAATCAGGCTTTTGACGCTGGCCATGTTCACGAT
>JBAUUA010000538.1:0-2467 GCA_049582465.1 Bradyrhizobium sp.
TCGGACATGATGGACGGGCGCGTCGGCGCCATCCGCCAAGGGCTCGACGCCAGCGGCTTCCTCGACGTCCAGATCATGGCCTATGCCGCGAAATACGCCTCCGCCTTCTACGGCCCGTTCCGCGACGCCATCGGCTCGGCCAAGACGCTGACCGGCGACAAGCGCACCTACCAGATGGACAGCGCCAATTCGGACGAGGCGCTGCGCGAGGTCGAACTCGACATCGCGGAAGGAGCCGACATGGTGATGGTGAAGCCGGGCATGCCCTATCTCGACGTGCTGCGCCGGGTCAAGGACACCTTCGGGATGCCGACCTTCGTCTACCAGGTGTCCGGCGAATACGCGATGATCGCGGGCGCCGCCGCCAATGGCTGGATCGACGGTGAGCGGGCGATGATGGAAAGCCTGCTGGGCTTCAAGCGCGCCGGCGCCGACGGCATCCTGACCTATTTCGCGCCGCAGGCGGCGGAGAAGCTGAAGGCGGAGCACTGAGGGATTTCCTCATGGTCGTCCCTGCGAAAGCAGGGACCCATAGCCACCGATGCTTGTTGCCGCACCGGCTGGGGCCCCAGCCGCTCACGCCATAAACGGCTGTGGTTATGGGCCCCCGCTTTCGCGGGGGCGACGATAGAGGGCGCTCGCGCTTCGCTTGGCCGGGACGACGTCGATATGGTCCTTCCAGCCGCCGAATCGCCCGAATATTGCGGTTAGGTAATCTTCGCGGGGCCTTGCGGGCGCGCGGCCGGTTCCCATGTCCTGCGGGTAACGGCACAGTCGGGAGGACTGATCATGTCTGACAGCGGTTCGGGGTATTCTGGCAGCGCCTGGCGCAACGACGGCGGGGTTCAGCCGCATGCATTCGATCCCTATCTGCAGCCCGAACTGTTTCGTGGCGTGCTGACGCGGCGGGTGTTCGCGTTCCTGATCGACCTCGTCGTGCTCTCGGTCCCCGTGATCCTCGGTTACCTCTTCATCGCCGTGTTCGGGCTGATCACGCTCGGGCTCGGCTGGGCGCTGTTCTGGCTGGCGTGGCCGGCGACCGTGATCTGGGCGGTGGTCTATTACGGCGCCTCGATCGGCGGGCCGTATTCGGCCACCCTGGGCATGCGCGTGATGGATCTGGAGCTGCGCACCTGGTACGGCGCGCCTGGCTATTTCGTGCTCGGCGCCATGCACGCGGTGCTGTTTTGGGTTTCGATCTCGTTCCTGTCGCCGTTCGTGCTGCTGGTCGGGCTGTTCAACCGCCGCCGCCGGCTGCTGCACGATATCGTGCTGGGAACCGTGGTCATTAACAGTTCGGTGCGCGCTCCGGTGGTACAATCGGCGCGATCGTTCTGAACCCAAACCAATTGACGGTCAGCCTCCGGGGCGCGATGCTGACGTTTTACTTCGCCTTTTGGAGACCGACGACATCCCGTGACCCAGCACTCGCGTGATACCCCGCAATTCTACCTGACCGCGCCCTCGCCCTGCCCCTATCTGCCGGGCCGGCACGAGCGCAAGGTGTTCACGCATCTGGTCGGCGACAAGGCGGGCGATCTCAACGACCTTTTGACCCATGGCGGCTTCCGGCGCAGCCAGTCGATCGCCTACCGGCCGGCCTGCGACCAGTGCCGGGCCTGTGTTTCCATCCGCGTCATCGCCAACGAGTTCCGCCCCTCGCGCAACCTGCGCAAGGTCCTGGCCCGCAACGCCGACATCATCGGCGAGCAGCGCAGCGCGGTACCCACCTCGGAACAATATTCGGTGTTCCGCGCCTATCTCGACCAGCGCCATCGCCATGGCGGCATGGCCGACATGACCGTGCTGGATTACGCGATGATGGTGGAGGACAGCCACGTCGAAACCCGCATCATCGAGTACCGCCGCCGCGGCGAAGGCAGCGGCCTGACCGGCCGCGGCGAGGAACTGCTGGCGGTGGCCCTGACCGACGTGCTCAGCGACGGCCTGTCGATGGTCTATTCGTTCTTCGAACCCTCGGAAGTCAGCCGGTCGCTTGGCACCTTCATGATCCTCGACCATCTGGCGCGCGCCCGGCGGCAGGGCCTGCCTTACGTCTATCTCGGCTACTGGATCGAAGGCTCCAAGAAGATGGACTACAAGGGCCGCTTCCTGCCGCAGCAGCGGCTCGCCCCCTCCGGCTGGCTGCGCATCGACGCGTCAGGCGACGTCTCGAGCGAGCCGCAGGATTGAGAATGGCGAATGGCGAGTAGCGAATGGCGAATGGAAAGCCTCCATTCGCTACTCGCCATTCGCTATTCGCCTCTTCCCCTCACCAGCCGAAATAATCGAACAGCAGCTTGACGTTCAGAACGACGATGATGCCGGCCACGATCCACGCCGCGATGGCGAGCGGGCGGGATATGGCAAACGCGCCCATCTTTCGCCGATCGGACACGAACCGCACCAGCGGAATGACGGCGAACGGAAGCTGCATCGACAGCAGGACCTGGCTGAAGACAAGAAG
>JBAUUA010000539.1:0-4475 GCA_049582465.1 Bradyrhizobium sp.
CCCCAGCGGGAAAGCCTTGTCGAGCGCGGCGATTTCGTCACGGGCGAGGACGAGCTCGCCGGCCGCGGCATTGTCGGCGGCATGTTCCTCGCTCGAGGCCTTCGGGATCGCAAACAGCAGGGGATCGCGCGTCAGGAAGGCCAGCGCGACCTGCCGTGGCGAAGCGCCGTGCGCCCTGGCGATCGTCTGCAGCACCGCGCCCGCCTTGCTTCGCGGGCCGGGGAAATCATCGTGGCCGAACGGCGAATAGGCCACCACCGCGGTGCCGTGCTTCCTGCACCACGGAATCACCACGTGTTCGATGGCGCGCTCCTTCAGATGATAGAGCACCTGATTGCAGGCGATCCTGCCCTCCCCGGCCACGTCGAGCAGTTCATCGAGATCGTCGGCATCGAAATTGCTGACGCCCCAGGAGCGGATTTTTCCGGCGCCGACCAATTGCTCGAACGCGGCGACGGTCTCCTCGAGCGGGTACGAGCCGCGCCAATGCAGCAGGTAGCAGTCGAGCCGGTCGGTTTTCAGCCGCGCGAGCGAGCGTTCGCATGCGGTGATGGTGCCGCGCCGCGAGGCGTTGCTCGGCAAGACTTTCGAGACCAGGAAGACGTCGTCGCGCCGGCCGGCGATGGCGTCTGCGATCACGAGTTCCGCATCGCCATACATCTCGGCGGTGTCGATGTGGGTCATGCCGAGATCGATGCCGCGCTGCAAAGCGGCGACCGCGCCCTTGCGATCACCGCGATCAATGTACCAGGTGCCCTGCCCGACCACGGATACCTGCGCGTCGCCTGGGCCGAATGTCTTCTGTCTCAAAGCTACCTCTGATATTTCCTCGTCATTGCGAGCGAAGCGAAGCAATCCATCTTTCAGCACGCGAAAAGCTGGATTGCTTCGTCGCTCCGCTTCTCGCAATGACAGTTAGAGCGCACCGATATCGGCGACCAGCACCGTGCCGGTCACGGACTCCGTTATATAGAGGCGGTCGCGGTTGTTGCCACCGATCGCGACATTGGTGCAGCTCGGGCCGGCGCAGGATTTGATCCGCGCGATCAGCTCGCCGTTCGGCGCGAACACGAAGACATGACCGAGCGAGGCGTGCGCCACGAACAGGCGCCCGGCGCTGTCCATCGTCATGCCGTCCGGACCGCTGGCGCCAAAGGTCGAACAGAAGCGGCCGACTTTCGCGACGCCGCCGTCATTCATCAACGGCATGCGCCAGACCGCATTGTCACGGGTCATCGCGACGAACAGCACTTTCTCGGCCGGATCGAGCACCAGGCCGTTAGGGCTGATGCCGGTATCGATCAGGCAGTCGAGCCGGCCGTCGGGCGAAAGCCGAAAGACGCGCCCGGTCGGATCGTGCAGCCCGGTTTGCCCCTGGTCGGTGAAATAGATGTCGCCATTCGACGCCAGATGCAGATCGTTGCATCCCTTGAAGGATTCGGAATTGCGCGCGGCCAGCAACGGCAGCATCCGCTCGGCCTTGACGTCCAGCTCCATGATGCCGTGCCTGTAATCGGCAACAAAAATCCGCCCGTCTGCGCGGATCTTCAGGCCGTTGGGCCAGCCGTCATATTCGATCACCAGCGACCATGCGCCGTCGGGCGCGATCTTGAAGATGCGTCCAAAGGGAATGTCGACGATGTAGAGATTACCACTGGCGTCGAAGGACGGCCCTTCAATGAAACTGTCGGTCGGCTGGCCCGGCCGGTTGGCATCAGCCCAGTCCGTTGGCACGCCCTTGCGCCGGAACGCCTCGGGCATCGCCGAAAAAACGCTTGTCTCAATCAGCCGCGGCGGCGTTTCCAGATACATCATCGCGAGGTTTCACCCGTCTTGTTTGAACGGGTGCAGCATAGATGACATTGTCGCCGTCGTCGATTGCCCTACCCGTCATTGCGAGCCAACGGGTCGCGCGAACGCGCGCCCGATGACAGGCTCCGCGAAGCAATCCATCTCAGCACAGGCAAAAAATGGATTGCTTCGTCGCTTCGCTCCTCGCAATGACGGTTGAGGAGCTGACTTGTTCTAGTTGGCCGCAGCCAGTTGGCGTGATTCGGCATCAGGGGCCGTCTGCGCGATCAGCCGCTTCAATTCCGGGATGCACGAGCCGCAATTGGTGCCCGCCTTCAATTGCGCGCCGATCTCGGCGGCCGTGCCGGCGCCGGCGGCGATGGCATCGCAGATCGTGTTGCGGCCGACACCGAAGCAGGCGCAGACGACCGGCCCGGCGCTGGCGAGCCCGTCGGCGGATTTGCCCGACAGCAACATCCGGCGCTGGTCGTCGCCGAGGGTTTCGGCGGCGAACAGGCTTTTCACCACATTCCAGTCGCCCGCATCCCGCGCCGGACCGACGAACAGGCAGGTCTCGATGCGGCCGTCGCTAAATGAGGCCGCGCGATAGACGCCGCCGCCGAAATCCTTGTATTCGGCGAGATCGCTGCCGGCGGCCGAGCGCATCCACGATTGCCATCTGGCCAGATCGGCATTGTCTGCGAACAGATAGCCGTAGCCGCTGGCAACGGTCACGCGCGTCCACCAGAGATGCTCCGGCAAATCCAGCTTCACCCGGGACAGGGCAAAGCCGCGAAAAACATATTCATAATCGGTAATCGACGCCGGCGTCGCCTTGTTCTCGGGCTGGCCGGAATAGGGATCGGTGAACGGGGCCACCAGCGCGCCAACGCGCGCGGCCGATGCATTGGCCTCGCTCCAGTGGATCGGTGCGAACAGCATGCCGCGCTGCTGCCGCGCATTCACGGCAACCCTGAGCGTGCATTGCCCGTAATCGGTGGTGACACGGGCGAAGCCGCCGTCGGCCAGGCCGTATTTGATCGCATCGTCGGGATGAGCCTCGACGAACGGCTCCGGCAGATGCTGCCCCAACCGCGGGCTCATGCCGCTGCGGGTCATGGTGTGCCATTGGTCGCGGATGCGGCCGGTGTTGAGCCGTAGCGGGCGGCCGGCGCTGGTCTCGGTCTGCAGCGCCGGAATTTCCGGCGCGACGAAGCGGGCCTTGCCGTCATTGGTGAAGAACCCGCCGCGGGCGAAGAACCGCTGCCGGGGCTCGATGTCACCCCATTGCATCGGCCATTGCAAAGGCGCCATCGCATCGAAGGCTTCGTCCGACACCCGTTCCAGCGCCCCGATATCGAAATCGCGGCTGCCATTATTCTCGAACGCCGACAGGCCGGCATGCTCGCGGAACACGTCTGCCGCGGAGTTGAAGTCGAACGCCGCGCCGAAGCCGAGCCGCTTCGCCACCTCGCCGACGATCCACCAGTCGGGCTTCGCCTCCCCCGGCGCTTCGAGAAACGCGCGCTGCCGCGAGATGCGCCGCTCCGAATTGGTCACGGTTCCGGATTTCTCGCCCCAGGCTTGTGCCGGCAACAGCACATGCGCGCCCGACTGGACGGTGTCGTTGGAACGCACGTTCTCCGAGACAACGAACAGTTCGAGCTTCTTCAGCGCGGCCCGTGCGGCATCCGCGTCCGGCAGCGACACCGCGGGATTGGTGCCCATCACCCACAGCGCCTTGATCTCCCCGCGCCCGATCGCCTCGAACATCTGGACCGCCTTCAGCCCCTCATGGGTGGCGATCCGCGGCGCCTTCCAGAACCGCCGCACCCGGTCGATGTCCGGCGGCGTGAACCCCATATGGGCGGCAAGCTGGTTGGCGAGGCCGCCGACCTCGCGCCCGCCCATCGCGTTGGGCTGGCCCGTGAGCGAGAACGGCGAGGCGCCGGGCTTGCCGATCCGCCCGGCCGCGAGGTGGCAATTGAGGATGGCGTTGACCTTGTCGGTGCCCTGCGCCGACTGGTTGACGCCCTGCGAATAAAGCGTGACCACGCGCGGCGTATTGGCGAACAAGCGGAAGAACTCCGCGACGTCCTGCTCGGCGAGGCCCGTCGCCAGCGTGGTGGCGCCGACGCTGCCGGCGATGCTGCGCGCCCGCGCCAGCGCCTCGTCGAAACCGCTTGTGTGGGAATCGATATAGAAGCGATCGAGCGCGCCGGTGTCGGCGAGATGCACCAAGAGCCCCGAGAACAAGGCGGTGTCGGTGCCCGGCTTCAATCCCAGGAACAGGTCGTCGTCGCCGGCGGTATCGGTCCGGCGCGGATCGACCACCACGATGCGCGCGCCACGCGCCTGCTTGTTGGCGAGCATGCGCTGGAACAGCACCGGGTGGCACCACGCCGCGTTGGAGCCGACCAGCACCAAAAGGTCGGCCTCGTCGAGATCCTCGTAGCAGCCCGGCACGGTGTCGGCGCCGAACGCGCGACGGTGACCGGCGACCGACGACGACATGCAGAGCCGCGAATTGGTATCGACATTGGCGCTGCCGATGAACCCCTTCATCAGCTTGTTGGCGACGTAATAATCCTCGGTCAGCAACTGTCCCGAAAGATAGAACGCCACCGCGCCGGGACCGTCGCGCTTGACGATATGGGCGAAGCGATGCGCGACATGGTCGAGCG
>JBAUUA010000540.1:0-1817 GCA_049582465.1 Bradyrhizobium sp.
GCCACCCTTGTGAAGGCGCCCGCGGAAAACATCTTTCCGTTCATCAACGATTTCCGCCAGTGGGGAAGCTGGTCGCCCTACGAGCACAAGGACCCCGCGATGAAGCGCAGCTATAGTGGCGCTGCGAGCGGCAAAGGCGCTGTCTATGCGTGGGACGGCAACAAGAATGTCGGTTCCGGCCGCATGGAAATCCTCGACGCCTCGGTGCCGGCGAAAATCGTCATCAAGCTGGATTTCTTCACGCCGTTCGAGGGCCACAACACCGCTGAATTCACGATGCTGCCGCAGGGCGATGCCACAAGCCTGACGTGGCTGATGCACGGCCCGGCGCCGTTCATGGCGAAGATCATGCATGTGTTCATGAACATCGACCGCATGGTCGGCAAGGATTTTGAGATCGGTCTCGCCAATCTGAAACGGCTCACCGAGAAATAATCCAGCCTTCGACAGATCACAGCAAGGAGCAAGCAATGCAGGTCAATCCCTATCTGTTCTACAACGGCAATTGCGAAGCGGCGTTCAAGTTCTACGAGAAGGTGCTCGGCGCGAAGATCGAGGTGATGCTGCGGAACGAGGAGGCTCCGGAGTCGATGCCGACGCCGCCGGAGCGGAAGAAGAAGATCATGCATGGCCGGATTTCGATCGATGGAGAAGTGCTGATGGCGTCCGATGCGCCTCCCGAACACTTCCACAAGCCGCAGGGCTTTTCAGTCTCGGTGACGGTCGCAGATCCCGCCGATGCCGAGCGCAAGTTCAAGGCGCTGTCGGAAGGCGGCAGCGTCAACATGCCGTTCGGCAAGACCTTCTTCTCCAAGGGGTTCGGCATGTGCGTCGATCAGTTCGGCATTCCCTGGATGGTCAACTGCCCGCCGGAAAACTGATCGCGCTTCAGCGGCACCTCGGATAGATCGCGGCGAGTTCGCGGCCGCGCAGCAGCAACAGGCGCGAGCTCAATCCGCCGCGGCGCAGGATCCAGCCGCGCACCGCTTCGGGATATGCCTGCAGCACCACGCTGGACGCTTCCGGCTCGGCATACATCCGCCCGCGCCGGTCGACCGAGCGGGCGGCATGAAAGCCGAGGACCGCGCGGCGGGTGACGCAGATGCGGTCCCTCGGCACCACGTCCAGTACCAGCGTGCAAGCCGACAGGCACGGTCCGTCGATCACCACGCGTTCGCCCGACTCGCGCACCCGCTCAAACAGATTGAGAAACGGGCCCACCTCTCCGCCCGGACTGGCGAGGATGCGGATCTCGGCGCGCGCCAGACCCGGAACGGCCGCGCCCAGCAGGCTTGCGAGAAAGATCGCTTTCAAGGCCGCCTTTGCCATGAGCGGGCTCCTTGTTGCGGTGAGCAAATGAAATAGTCAGCGGCAGCTCGTGCGGCAAGGTTCCGTCATTTGTCCGCGCCGGAAACCCCGGCCTCGGCGAAGGTCGCCATCCCGGCATGGCAGGCGAGTGCCGCGCGCAGCAGCAGGACGGCGACGCCGGCGCCGGAGGCCTCGCCGAGCCGCATGCCGAGATCGAGCAGGGGATCAAGGCGGATTTCAGCCAGCAGGGCGCGGTGGCCGGATTCGGCGGAAACATGTCCGGCGCGGCAATGATCCAGAATGCCTTGGTTGAGACGGACCAGCGGCACGACGGCGGCGGTCGCTACAAAACCGTCGAGCAACACGGGAATTTGATGGTGGCGGGTGGCCAAGATCGCGCCGGTGATGGCGGCGAGTTCGCGCCCGCCCATCGCTGCCGCGACGCCAAGCGGATCGCCCGATATGGCGCGATGGAAGTCGAGCGCCGCTTCGATCGCCGCGCGCTTGCG